>NZ_JAPZLD010000071.1:0-42308 GCF_030182635.1 Amycolatopsis ponsaeliensis | reverse complement strand
CGGCCCCCCCCCCCCCACCCCCCCCCCCCCCCGGCCCCCCCCCGGGGCCCCGCCCCGGGCCCTCCCGGGGGGCCCGGGGGCGCCCCCGCCGCCCCCCCCCCCCCCCCCACTCGACCGGATCCCGGGCCCGTCCGCCTCACCCGCGCCGGGTGGGGCGAACGGGCCTCAAACCGTGAAGTCGGCGACTTCGGCGTCGAGCAGACCGCGCTCCTGCGCGATCGCCACGGCCTCGCGCCTGCTGCGGACGTCGAGCTTCGAGTAGATGCCGCGGACGTGGGTCTTGACGGTGTTCGGCGAGACGGTCAGGTCCTGGGCGATCTCGTCGATCGACCGCTGGGTCGGCAACAGGCGCAGGACACTGCGTTCGCGTTCGGTCAGCGGCGCCGGCATCGCCGGGGTGCGCAGCCGGCGCCGCGCGGCCAGGATCTCGCCGGCGAACCGCTCGCCGGTCCCGAGACCGCCCAGCCGGCTGGTCAAGAACCCGATGAGCTCGGCCGGGGCGAAGACGAAGGGGAACCGGACGCCGGTGGGCTCGGCGGTGCGCAACGCTTCGTCGAGCAACCGGGCCGCCCGCTCCCGCGCCCCGGCGGCCAGTGCGGCCTGCACGCCGACCAGCGAAGCCTCGATCGCGGCCCACCCCAGCTCCATGGGCACCTCGTCGTCGGCCAGTGACCGCAGCACGGTGCTCGCCGCGTGGTGCCTGCCGAGCCGCAGCTGGGTCCGGGCGCGCATCAGCAGCAGCTCGCCCGATCCGACCAGGACCGGCAGGGCCCAGCGAACGGTCTCCCGCGCCTGGGCCGCCGCGCCCAGCCGGAGCGCCGCGCGCTGCTCCAGCACGGCACACAGGGCGGCGTACCCCGGCGGGCAGAGCCGGGCCCGGCCGATTCCGAGGCGGGTGCGGGCCCGGCGCATCCGCCGCAACCCCGCGTGCCAGCCGCCGAGCTCGAACTCGGCGGCGCCGTGCAGCGTCTCCGAAAGCAGCCGCAGGTCGCAGGCGGCTCGCGCCGGGGCGTCCCCGACGAGGTGCCGGATTCCCTTCGCGTACTGGAGGCACTCGGCGGGCTCGCCCCGCAGCAGGGCGCCGTAGGCCAGCAGGGCAGTCGCCTTGGCTCCCTGCAGGGACCGCAGGGAATCCCGGCGCGGCCGGCGGGTTTCCGCCCGGCGGGCCAGCGTCTCCATCACCCGGTAGTCGCCGTCTCGACCGGCCAGCTCGGCCAGTGTGGTGAGGCACAGGGCGACCGTGAAGTCCTGCCGGGACTCTTCCGCGGTACCGAGGAGCCGCACGAGGGTCTCCCGGGCCTCTTTGCGGGCGAGCAGGATCCCGGCGCGGTGGAGGATCGCGAGGCCGCCGAGACCGGTGTCCGCGGCCAGCCCTTCGTCGATCTCTTCGGCCGCGCGGCGGACCTGGGCCGGCGTGCGGTCGAGCTGGGCGAGCCGGGAGAGCGCGAGCTGCCGCAGGACGACCAGCTCCGCAGCTGGCCGGTCCGGCCACACCGAATCCGCCCTGGCCAGCTGCAGGCCTGCCGCCGACGTCTCGGCCGTCTCGAGGCAGAGTGCGGCCGAGATCAGGGCGGCCAGCGGGTCGGCGGGCATCCGCCGGTCTTCGAACACGGCGAGCGCGAGACGCAGGACGTGGTGCTCGCCCGCGAGGAACAGCGTCACGGCGTGCTCGCGCAGCAGCTCGCCGACCCGGGCGGGATCGCCCGCGCGGACGCTGTGCAGCAACGCTGGCGCCGGGCGGTCGTGCCCGGCGAACCAGCGGGCGGCGGCCGAGTGGAGGGTCCGGGCCCGGTCCGGTGCCCGGCGTTGCAGCTCGGCCCGCAGGTAGGTGCGCACCAGTGGAGTCACGCTGTGGTGGGGCGGGGTGCCGTCGGAATCGACCACCCGGGTGGCGGGCTCGCCCAGCTCGTGAAGCATCGCTTCCGCGTCCGCGCGGCCGCTGAGCACGGGTGCGAGCCCGGACGGGAGCTCGTCGCAGATGCTGATCGTCCGCAGCAGTTCCCGCTGCGCCGGGGTGAGGGGCGCGAGGACTTCGTCGGTCAGGTAGTCGAGCACACCGCCGTCGTGCCCGGTGTCGAACTCCCGCAGGCTGCCGTGCCGGGCGGCGGACGCCGCGGCCAGGCGCAGTCCGGCCGGCCAGCCCCCGGTCCGGGCGACGAGCGGAGCGACCTCGTCCGGCGGGATCGCCGCGTCGGCCGTAGCGAACAGGGCGTCCGCCTCGCCGGCGGTGAACCGCAGCCGGGCGGCGCCGATTTCGACGAGCCGGTCCGCGAGCCGGGCCCGGCCCAGGGGCAGCGGTGGTTCCCGCCGGCTCGAGACCGCCAGGCACAGCCCGGCCGGCTGGTGGCGGACCAGCGATCGCAGCCCCTGCCACGGATCGGGGGAGGTGATCTCCTGAGCGCCGTCGAGGACGAGCACGACGGGTTCGGGCAGTTCGTCGAGCGCGTCGGCGACCTGGCCCAGGAAAGCGAGGTCGGTGCTCGGGGCATCGGGGACCGCCAGCAGCCGCAGCGGGTTGCCGTCCGGGATCCGGCCGCAGCCCCCGAGTGCTTCGAGGACCGCGGACCAGAAGAGCCGGTCATCGTTGTCATCGGCGTCGGCGGACAGCCAGGCGACCGTCTCGCGATCGCGGCTCCGTGCCCACTCGGCGAGGAGCACGGTCTTGCCGAACCCCGCCGGGGCACCGACGAACACCATGGCCGCCTCGCTCGCTCCGTCGAGGACGGTGAGCAGACGCGGTCGCGAAACGAGATCCGCCGGGGGACCGGGGACCGTGATCTTCGTGCTCGGTACGCGTCTTCGGGACGGAACTTCGCGGCACTGGGGCATGCGCAATTCTCCTTCGAGCTCGGTCCGGGCATTCCCGGCGGATCCTGCCACGCCATTTCCCCCGGCTCACCCGCTGCGGGCGAGGAAAACAACGGCCGTCAGCAGAATTGTCAGGCGGGTGAAAAGTCTTGGGAATTCCTCGGGAAGCCGCCGTCGACGATTCGCCTTCTCGCAGTTCTTCTGGCTCGGGCCGGGCGAGGTCGTGGTGCTCGACGTCGTGCGGACGGGCCGGGTCGGCATCGGGTCGGTGCTGCTGGGGGTGGCCGTCGTGCTCTCCGCCCTGACCCCGGTGGCCGAGGTGCGGACCGGTGTCCGTGCCGGTGCCGACCTGGTCGCGAGGCTGGTTTTCCTGCCGGCGCGCGGGTGGTCGGCGGTGGTGGTGCTGCTCGACGTGGTGGTCGTCGCCCGCGCCTGGTACTCGGCCGGCCGGGCCCGCCGGGACGGGAGTGCCCGGTGAGCCGGGCGGGCATTCTCGCCCTGGACGCGGGTACGAATTACGTCTTCCGGGGATGCGGTGCCATTTCGGGACGGGTCGACGAGAGTGCCGAGGATTTCCGCGGGGTGCTCGTCGTGCCCGTTCCGCCGGAAACGATAGTTTTCGGGACGGTCACCGACCCCGGATGCCTTCCGGGGATTTTGCGCAGGCTCGAGGTGCTCGGGATGCACGTGGAATCCGTGCACCGGGTCCGGGAGCTCCCTCGGCCGGTGCGCCGCGCCGGCGGGTGACGGGCCGGCTCGCGTCACCCGCGCGAGGCGATCCGTCACGACCCGGACGCCGCCGTCACGTGCCCGGTCCGGATCGCCTGCCGCAGGGCGGCGTGGTCGCGTTCGTTCTGGTCGGCGCAGGCCACCGCGAACTCCCGGACGGCTTCGGCGAACACCGGACCCGAGCCGAGGTACGCGGCGATGGCGAGCGGATCCCCGGTGCGCGCGTGCGCCCGGGCCAGGGTCCACCCGCAGAGCCGAGCGTGGGCTCGCAGCACGTCCGGGGTCATCGTCGTGACGTCGCCGGCGTCCTGGTCGTCGCGCAGCCGGCGGACGTGGAATTCGCCGTCGTGACCGTCGAACCCGGCGGTGCGGGCCCAGCCGAGGAAGACGTCACCGGTGGCCTGGATCCGCCGTTGCCCGGTGACCACCCGCCGGCCGGGGCCGCCCGGCGCGGCGGTGCCGGTGTACTCCTGCAGCACCGACGACCGTGCTTCCTTGACCTGCAGGAAGAGTGGGTCCCCGGTGCCGGTCCGGACGAGCAGCGCCACCCAGCACCGGGTGCCCGCACCGCCCGGCCCGGTCACCGTGCGGGCCGCGTCGGCCAGCCGGTAGCGGTCCAGCAGCGCCTGCCGCGCCGGGCCGAGCGTGCGCCGGTACTGCGCGAGCACGGCGCCGAGGCGGTCGGTCAGCGTCACCGGGTCGCCGTCTCCGGCCAGGCGGCCCGCCGGGACGACCGAGGGCGGGCGAGCGGCCAGCCGCAGGTGCCCGTCACGGATTTCGGTGAACCGGCGTGTTCCGGCGGCGCGGCGTCTCGCCGGTCCCAGCCGGTGGGCCGCGACCGCCCGCAGCGTCCGGGTGTCGGCCGGGGTGAAGAAGATGTCGAGCGGTGTGCGGCGCGCGAAGTCGTGCATCGCCAGGCGGTACGACTCGACCGAGGCGAGCACCGTGCGCCGGCGCTGGGCCGCCGGGTGCTCGTTGTCCCGGCCGGTGACCTCGAAGCTCGCGGCCAGCCGTTTGACGTCCCATTCCCACGGTGCGAGCAGGGTTTCGTCGAAGTCGGCGAAGTCGAACACCATCCGCCGGCCCTGTGCGGCGAACAAACCGAAGTTGGCCAGCTGGGCGTCTCCGCACGCCTGGACCGAAAACCCGGTTCGCGGGGTCTTCGCGAGGTCGGCCGCCGCGGGGAGCACGGCGCCGCGGAAGTAGGCCAGCGGCGACGCCGCCATCCGGCCGTACCGCAGCGGCACCAGTTCCGGGACCCGGTCGCGATCCTGGCGAGCCAGCAGCGCGAGGGGATCGCCGCGCCGGAGCGAACCGGGGAACTCGGCGTGGCCGGCCGCCGGCACGGCGGTGCGCGCGGCGCGGGCCCGGGCGATCCGCGCGTCGGGTGCCGCGGTCTCCTTGTCGATGAGAGTCATGGGACGGATCGTCGGCCGCGGAACCGGCCGGGGCGTCGCCCGCCGGGGGTGAAGCGGGGAGTCATCCACCACGGGTGACGACCGGAAGCGGCGCGCGCCGCAGGGTGTTCCCCGGAGGTGCGGTGATGACGAAGTGGACGACGAGCGCCCGCCGGCGCCGGGCCGGAGTGCCACGGGGATCTCCCCGGCGATGCTCGGCGCCTCGCTTCGCCATCCCGTCTGCCCGCCCCGCGGCGCTCTCGGGGGAGCGCCCCCGGGCGGGCTGAACCTCCCGCGGGGCCGCGGCGACGCTCGGGGGCGCCGCCGCGGTCCCGCCCACGGAAGTTCCGGGCGCTACAGCGTCTCCCGCTGCGGGGCTTCGCCGAAAGCGTCGCGCAGCCGGGCTTCTTCCTCATCGGACAGGTTGGTGCTCAGCAACGTCGCGCCGGTTTCCTTGAACGGCTCGACGACCCGGTCCAGCACGGTGTCCTCGGACATCACGAACAATGCCGAAGTCCCGGGCGTGACCTGAGCCCGGACGGCGTCGATGAACTCTTCGTCGATCCCGACGTGACTCAGTGACCCGGTCAGTGCCCCGATCGCCGCGCCGACGGCCATGCCCAGCAGCGGGACGAGGAAGATGAGGCCGAACAGCAGACCCCAGAAGCCTCCGCCCAGCGCGCCGGCGCCGGTCAGGGAGCCCAGGTCCTTGGTCTTCGGCTTCTTCCGTCCTTCCGGCCAGGTCACGTAAGCCGCATCGGCGATCGACATCAGCTGCTGCTTTTGCAGCTGCCGGAGCAGATCCAGTGCGGTTTCGGCACCTTCGACGGTCGGGAACCGCCATACGGTCAACGTGGACATGACATCCTCCTCGGTCCGGGATCGGTGGTCGTGCCGCACTGTCGCCCGGGTGCCGGCGTGGGGCATCGCCCGCGTCACGTGAGCCGCGGACCTCCTGCGATCGGGACACCTGATCTCACCTGGGGCGGGCGAGGCCCGGCGGACGGGCGACCGACCATGATCGCCCGGTCCGCAGCCCGTCCACGAACGAGGAAGAGGGATCATGACCGAACCCATGCAGCCCCGGACCGGAACGACCGGCGCCCGGGTGCCCCTCCCGCCGGAGCGGGCCGTCGCGCGGTCCCGGCGGGTCGGCTGGATCTGGTTCGCCGCGGCGATCACCGTCCTGGCCGGACTGTTCAACGTGGTGGAAGGCCTGGTCGCGTTGTTCGACCGGGACTACTACGTCATCGGCCCGGCCGGGCTGCTCGTCTTCTCCTTGGCGGGCTGGGGCTGGCTCCACCTGGTCGTCGGTGTTCTCGTCGTGATGACGGGCATCGCGTTGTCCACCGGTTCGCAGTGGGCGCGGGTGCTCACGGTCGCGCTCGCCGGGTTCAACGCACTGGCGCAGCTGGCTTTCCTGTCCGCGTACCCGTTCTGGGGCGCCATCGTGATCGCCCTGGACGTCCTCGTGATCTGGGCCGTCATCGTGCACGGGGACGAATCGACCTACGAAATCTGGTGACCCGGCGCCCCGGTGATCAGTACAGTCGTGGCCTCCGCCCGGCGTCGACCGCGGAACCGGGGCGAAGTCTCCCGACAGCCGAGAGGTTGACGTGCCTGATCCTGCGACGCCCCTGTTCCGGCCGGTTCCCGGCGCCAAGGTCGCGGTTCCGCGGCTGCCGGGGATCTTCGTCCCCCGTGCGCGGCTGGGGGTGCTGCTGGATCGCGCCACGACCCGGCCCGTCACCCTGGTCCGGGCACCGGCCGGGGCCGGCAAGACCACGGCGCTGGCCGGCTGGGCCGGCGATGGCCACGATGTCGCCTGGGTGTCCCTGGACGACGACGACAACGACGAGTCCCGGTTGTGGGCGGCGATCCTCTGCGCGTTGCGCCGGTGTCCCGTGGTGCCCGCGGACGGAGCTCTGCACCGGCTGGGCCCGCCGCCGCCCGGGCGGCGGCGGGCGTTCCTGGCCGACCTGGAAGACGCGGTCGCGGGTCTGGACCATCCGGTGCGGCTGGTCCTGGACGACCTCCAGGAGATCTCCGGTCCGGAACCGCTGGACGCGCTCGCGGCCCTCGCCCGGCACCTGCCGCCCGGGCTGAGACTGGTGCTGGCCACGCGCGTCGAGCCGCGGCTGCGGCTGGCCCGCCTGCACGTCGAGGACACGCTGTCCCGGGTGGAGGCCGGCGAACTCCGTTTCACCGCAAAGGAAACCGCCGTCCTGTTGCGGGCCACCGGAGCCAAGGTGGGTGACGACCGCGTTCGCGAGCTCACCGAACGCACCGCGGGCTGGGCCGCGGCCCTCGGCTGGGCCGCGGTTTCGGTGCGCGATGCCGATGACGCGGACGCACTCGTCGCGTCCGTCACCGGTGATGATCGCACCGTGGCAAGGTTCCTCGCCGACGAAGTGCTCTCGCGACTGCCCGCGGCCACCGCGGATCTCCTGCTGTGCCTCAGTGTCTGCGACGCGGTTTCCGCGACGCTCGCGGTCTGCCTGTCGGGTCGTGCGGACGCCGGGGCCAGGCTGGACGAGCTCGAGCGCGCGATGGGCCTCGTCACGCGCACGCCGGCCGAGACCTACCGGCTCCCGCCGCTGCTGCGCGTCTTCCTGCGTGCCGAGGTGGCGCGGCGGGACCCGGCGCGGGTGCCGCGGCTGCACGGGATCGCCGCGCGGTGGTACGCCGGCGAAGGACGGTTCGGCGAAGCACTCCGGCACGCCGTGGCGGGCCGCGACGGGGAGCGGGTCCTGGCCCTGGCGCGAGGCCAGGCCGTGCGCCAAGTGCTGGCCGGTGACGGGGATCCGGTGCGGGTCGCCCTCACCCACCTGGGCGCCGAAGCGGTCGCCGAGAGCCCGCAGCTGCGGCTGGCGTCCGCACTGGAGAACATCCAACGCGGCCGGCTCGCCGAAGCGACGGCCGATCTCGGCGAAAAGGCGGCGGACGACGACTTGTGGCCGCTCGCCGTCCGGCACCTGGCCTCCGTGACGGGACGGCGGCCGCCGGAGACCGAACTGCCTGCGGCCCGCCGCCCCGAGGCCGACGCCTGGGCGAACCTGGACCGCGCGTGGCGGTCGCTGTACCGGGGTGCCCGCCGGCACGCCGTGACCCAGGCGCAGGAAGCCCTCCGCCTGGCCCACGCCGAGCGGCTCGACCACCTCGTGCTCCACAGCAGGCTCGCCCTCGCCGTCGCCACCGCCGTGGGCGGGGAGCACCCGGCGATGCGCCGGGCTTGCACCGGAGCCCTCGCCGTCGCCCGCCGGCACGGCTGGCGCCGCTCCCCGGGAGTGGCCGAATGCCACCTGTTGCTGGCCTACGACGACCTGATGCGCGCCGAGCCGGTCGCCGCGGCCCGGGAACTGGCCCAGGCGACGTCGGCGGAGGTCCCCGGCGGAATACCGGTGCTCCGGCCGCTGCGCGAGTTCTTCGAAGGCATGGTGCGCTTCGACGACGGCGACCGGGTGGCGAGCTCGCAGGTCATGCGGGCGGCGCGGCACTGGCTCGCCGACCTCGAGCTGCCCCGCGAGGTCGTCGGGGTGTGCGCGGTCGCGGAGTACCACGCGGCGATCACCCTCGGGGAGGGTCTGCACGCGGCGGAGGTGCTCGCCTGGGTGCAGGAGCGGCTGCCCGGCAGCGGCGAGCTGGCGGTCCTGCGGGTCCGCGCCCACCTCGCCGCCGACGAACCCGACGCGGCCGAGGCGGTCCTGCGGGACACGGTTTCGGCGATCGCGGTGCTGCCGGCCACCCCGGTCGACCGGTGCCTGGCCGAAACCGCGCTCGCGCTGCGTTCGCATCGGCGGACCAAGGCGCTGCACGCCCTCGACCGCGCGCTCGCCCTCGCCCGGCCGAACGGGCTGGTGCGGCCGTTCGCCCTCGCCGAGCCGCAGGTCGGGCACCTGCTGATCGACCACTCCGGCGGGTTCGGCTCGCTGGACCGGTTCGCCCAGGCGGTCCGCGGCCGGCTGGTCCCGCACACCCCGCCCAGCGATCTGACCGACCGGGAGCAGGTGGTGCTGCAGCGGCTGCCTTCCCAGCGTTCGCTGGACGAGATCGCGTCCGACCTCACGGTTTCGGTCAACACGGTGAAGACCCACGTGCGGGCCATCTACGGCAAGCTCGGCGTGAACAACCGGCGCTCCGCGGTCGTGGTCGCCCGCCAGCACGGCCTGACCTGAGCCCTCACTCTTCGTCGCGGCGCGGTGCGGAAAGCAGCGCGTCGGCCCAGCGGGCCCGCGGGTCGACGTCCACCAGCAGGGCCTTGGCCAGCAGGGTCGCCGGCACGGCGAGGACCGCGCCGAGCGGGCCCAGCAGCCAGGTCCAGAACACGAGCGCCAGCACGGTGACCAAAGTGGACAGACCGACCGAGCCGGCGACGAACCGGGGCTGGATCAGCGACTGCACCACGAAGTTCAGCCCGGCGTACACGACGAGCACCACGAGCAGGCTGCTCCAGCCGCCGTCGAGGAGCGCGATGAGCGCGGGCGGGGCGACCCCGATCACGAAGCCCACGTTGGGGACGTAGTTGGTGACGAAGGCGAGCAGCCCCCACAGCACCGCACCCGGGACGGAGAGCAGGGCCAGCGCGGTGGTGTCGAGCGCCGCCACGAGCCCGCCGAACACGGTCGTCACGAGCAGGTACCGCCGGGTGCCGATGACGAAACCCCGCAACGACGCGGAGATCCACGGCCGGTCGCGCCCGATCCGGCCGAGGCGCTGGCCCGCCCAAGCCGTCTCGGCGCTCAGGAACAGCAGGAGGGCGAACAAGAAGGCCAGGTTGGTCACCAGGCCGCCCACCCCGGCGAGCAGGGAACCGGCCAGGCCGACGAGCTTCCCGGCGTCGACGGACGACAGCATGGTGCGCAGCTCCGGTTCGCCGACCCCGAACCGGCCGAGCACGGTCAGCCCGTCGTGCAGCAGCTCGTCGACGCGCCCGGTGTACCGGGGGAGCAGGACCGACAGCTGCGCGACGGACACCACGACGACGAGGAAGAAGGCGAGCAGGGCCGTGTAGACGGTGACGACCAGCACGGCGACGGTCAGCCAGCGCGGCAACCCCTTGCGCCGCAGCCAGGTCCGCACCGGATCGAGGGTGATCACGACGACGAGGGCGAGGAAGACCGGGCCGGCGAACCAGGCGACGGCTTGCACGCCGGCCAGCACGACCACCGCGGCGGCGGCGCCCAGTAGCACCACGAGCGCGCGGGGCAGGGAGGTGCCACCGGTCCCGTGGTCGCTTTCGGGCGGCCACGGGATCGGCGGCGGGTGCGCGCCGGCGCCGAACCGGTCGGCGAGTCTCCGGAAGGGGTGCCGGACGGAGCGGTGCGCTCGCCGGTCACCGGGCTCGGCCCGGCGCCGCCGGGGCTTGCGGAACCGGCGGGCCGATGAATCGGTGAGCGAAGCTCGCACCATGCGAATCCTCCAGGAGACGGGCGGCGGCGACGTCCACGATGGCCCGTCCCGGCGGCCCCGCCGTCACCTGGCGAGGGCGAGATCGGGGCTGGTTCGGCCGTCTCCGGGCGCAGCGGTCATCACGGGGACGTCGCGGTGTTCGTCTGGAGGGTGAGGTAGACGGCGCGGACCGCGAGGGTGCGTTCGATCTCGTCGATGATCGGGGCGAAGAACTGTTTGCGGTGTTCGGTGTCGCTCATCGAGGTGACCGCGAAGTACATGCTGCCGAATCCGGCGAGCAGGGTGGCGTTGCGCAGCAGGGCGACCGGGACGCCGGGCAGCAGCGGCGAGATCGCCGGGGTGCTGCCGATCCATTGTTCGGCCGCGGCGGGGGTCACGATGATCACGCCGAGGAGGACGAAGAAGGCGAACGAGGCGAGGCCGATGACCGCGGCTTGGACGAGCTGGCGGGTGGCGAGCATCAGCAGCAGGTTGCGTTTCTGGCGGCCGTTGAGGCTGATCGCGCGGATGGGCCCGTCGATGGTGACGGCAGCCAGGGGGGTGCCGGCGCAGGCGGCGGTCAGCATGGGCGGGCTGAAGTCCTGCTCGACCCGGCCGATTTCTTCGCGGAGGCGGGCGGCCGCGGCGAGGACGGTGACCGCGCCGAAGAGGGCGACGACGAGGGTGAGGCGCCACCAGGCGAGCTGGTTCATCAGCTGCCACAGCTCGCCGGTGAAGAACAGGAACAAGGTGACGAAGAGCAGGACGGGCAGGGCCCGGCCGAGGACTTGGACGCTGTTGCGGAGGTCGGTGATGGCCTGCCGGATGGCTTGGCGCAGGAGGGTGCCGAAGCCGTAGGTGGCGGCGAGGGCAGTGGCCGCGAAGACGGCGGCGAAGAACACGAGGAACGCGAGGACGCCCAGCGCGCGGGCGCCCGGGAGGGTGATGGCGCCGTCGAAGGCGAGCTGCAGCAGCGGCACCGCGACCGGCATCGCGGCGTAGGTGATCAGGATGGCGATGGTCGCGCCGCGGGAGAAGCGGGGGAGGCGCCGGACGAACAGCGAGATCGTCACCCAGGCCGCGATGGTCACGGCGACGACGACGCCGAGCAGAACCCACCGGCCCGAGCCGGCGGTCTTGAGCGGGACGAGCCAGGCGAGGCTCGCGAGGGTGACGAAGACGAGCGCGGGCAGCATGCGGGGCAGGACGTGCTCGGTGAAGCCGTATCCGGCGATCATCGTCGGGGTCCCGCGCCGGAGGAACCAGCGTTCGGTCCGCTGGACTCGCGCCCGGGGTGAGGAGGTCGGCATGAGGAGATGATTCCCCGCGGCTTCGGCGCGGGCCCGCCCGGCCCGGGCTAGCCGAATCCCCCTGCTTCCGGCGGGGCCGGGGTCAGCCGAGCAGCCGGATGTCCGAGCGCCCGTAGTGGAACTCGCGGACGGCGATGACGAGCTCGTCGACCGTGAGACGGCCGTCGCCGTCGAGGTCGATGCGGTCGAACGTCGCGTCGGAGTCGGCGTCGCCGAGTCCCACCGCCGGGCCGAGCCAGCGGCGCAGCTCCACCTTGCTCACGTACCCGTCGCGGTCGGTGTCGCACAGGTCGGCGATCGCGGCGATGGTCGGGCGGAGCAGCTCTTCGAACCCGCTGTCACCGCGGTCGTACATCAGCTCCCGGTTGGCGGCGAGGTACTGCTCCTGGTTCATGGCCCCGTTCGGGCCGACGCCGGCGGCTTCGGCCTGGCGCTGGTACATCGCGAGCAGGGCATCCCGCACGGCCCGGCCGCGGTCACTGGTCGTCGTTTCGCCGAAGGCCTCGACGATGCGGCGCGCTTCCGCGTCGTAATCGGTGCGATCGATGACGCCGTCCCCGTTGGCGTCCCATTTCTTGAATCGCTTGACTTCGTGCTCGGTCCTCAGGGCGGTGGTCATGGCCTGGAACTCTAGGGCTGAACGCCGGTATCGGGCAGTCGCACGAAAGGTGGACCGGATCGCCGACGGTGTTTCTCTTGTGGGCGGGCACTTCACGGACGGTGAGGTCGACCAGGCATCGCCCCTAACGGGACCGCTAGGGGTGGAGTTCGGATCGTACCGATCGGTATGTTTTTGGCCGGATTCGGACCACACCGCCCGGGGGCAGGGGACATGGGGATTTCCGATGGTGTCGCGGTCGTGGGGATGTCCTGCCGGTTTCCGGGGGCGCCCGATCCGGACGCGTTCTGGCGGCTGCTGCGGACCGGCACCGATGCGGTGACCGGAGTACCGGCCGATCGGGTGGATCCGGGCCTCGGCCGGGGTGGGTTCCTGGACCGCGTCGGGGACTTCGATCCGGCCTTCTTCGGGATCTCCCCGCGCGAAGCGGCGGCGATGGACCCGCAGCAGCGGCTGATGCTGGAGCTGGGCTGGGAGGCGTTCGAGGACGCGGGCCTGCCGCCGGGCGGGAACGCGGGCGTGTTCGTCGGCGCGATCCGGGAGGACTACGCGGATCTGCGGCCGGACATCAGCGCGCATTCCATGACCGGCCTGCAACGCGGGATGATCGCGAACCGCGTCTCCTACGCCTTGGGGCTGCGCGGTCCCAGCTTCGTGATCGACGCGGCGCAGTCGTCCTCGCTGGTCGCCGTGCACACGGCCTGCGCGAGCCTGCTGGCGGGCGAGTGCACGCTGGCTCTCGCGGGCGGCGTCACCCTCAACCTGAGCGCGGACAGCGCCCTGACCGCGGTGCGGTTCGGCGGGCTCTCCCCGGATGGCAAATGCCAGGTGTTCGACGCGCGGGCCAACGGTTACGTCCGCGGTGAGGGCGGTGCGCTGGTCGTCCTCAAGCGGCTGGCCGACGCCGTGGCCGACGGCGACCTGATCCACTGCGTGATCCTCGGCAGCGCCGTCACCAACGACGGTGGCGGCAAGAGCCTGACCGCACCGGAGCGGGCCGCGCAGGAGGAATGCCTCCGGCTGGCCTACGCACGCGCCGGCGTCGACCCGGCCGACGTGCGGTACGTGGAGCTGCACGGCACCGGCACCAAGCTCGGCGACCCGATCGAAGCCGCCGCCCTCGGCGCGGTCCTCGGCGAAGGCCGCGGCGCCGACCGGCCGTTGCTGGTGGGCTCGGTCAAGACCAACATCGGTCACCTGGAAGGCGCCGCGGGCGTGGCGGGCCTGCTCAAGACCGTGCTCAGCCTCGAGCACGGCGAGCTGCCCGCGAGCTTGAACTTCAGCACCCCGAACCCGGAGATACCGTTGGACGCGCTGAAGATCCGCGTCCAGGACCACCCGAGCCCCTGGCCCGGGGCCGGGCTGGCCGGGGTGAGCTCGTTCGGCATGGGCGGCACCAACTGCCACGTCGTGCTGGCGAAGTGGACCGGCAGCGCGGCGCCACGCGGGTCGCGGGTGGCGCCGTGGGTGCTCTCGGCCAAGACCGGCCGGGCGTTGCAGGAGCAGGCCGCGCGGCTGCGGGAGCACCTCGAGACGCACCCGGAGCTGGACCTGGCGGCCGCGGCGCGCTCCTCGGCCACGACCCGGCCGGCGTTCGACCACCGCGCGGTGCTGATCGCCCCGGACCGCGACCGGCTTCTCCCCGGCCTGACCGCTCTGGCCGAGGGCGTCCCGTTTCCCGGGCTGACCACGGGAGTCGCGCGGCGCGCGGGCAAGGTCGCCTTCGTCTTCCCCGGGCAGGGCACGCAATGGCGCGGCATGGCCGCGGAGCTGCTGGATGCGTCGCCGGTTTTCGCCGCCCGGATGCACGAATGCGCCGACGCGCTGGCCCCGCACGTGGACTTCTCGCTCCTCGACGTCGTGCGCGGGGAAGTGCACGACATCGAGGTCATCCAGCCGGCCCTGTTCGCCATGATGGTCTCGCTGGCCGCCCTGTGGCGTTCCCTCGGCATCGAGCCGGACGCCGTGGTGGGCCATTCGCAGGGGGAGATCGCGGCCGCCTGCGTGGCGGGGGCGTTGTCGCTCGAGGACGCGGCGAAGGTGGTGGCCCGGCGCAGCCAGGCCTTCCGCGACCTGCTCGGCGAGGGCGCGATGGCCTCGGTGACCCTGCCGGAGCGGGACGTGGCACCCAGGCTGACCGAGCGCGTGTGGATCTCCGCGGTGAACGGGCCCGCCTCGACCGTGGTCGGGGGCGACGTGGCGGCGGTCGCGGAGTTCGTCGCCGGCTGCGAACGCGACGGCATCCGAGTCCGGCGGGTGAACGTCCGGCACGCGTCGCATTCACCCCTGATGGAGCCGCTGCGCGAACCGCTCCTCGCCGCCCTGGCCGGCATCCGGCCGGTGGCCACGGACGTCGCGTTCGTCTCGACGGTCACCGGTGGCGTGCTGGCCGGCACCGAGCTGGACCCGGCGTACTGGTACCGGAACCTGTCGCAGCGGGTCGAGTTCGAAAAGGCCACCCGATCGCTGGCCGCACTGGGCTGCGACCTCTTCGTCGAGTCCAGCCCGCACCCCGTGCTCACCGCGCCGGTGCAGCAGATCGCCGAGGACGCCCTGGTGGTCGGTTCGCTCCGCCGGGACGCGGGTGGGCTCGAGGAGGTCCTGGCCTCGGCCGCCCGCCTCCACGTGCGCGGGCGGGCACCGGACTGGGGGCGGGCGTTCGACGGCGGCCGCGTCCGGCTGCCCACCTACGCGTTCCAACGCCGGCGCTACTGGCTCGACGAGACCGCGCCCGAACCCGAGGTGCACGAGGCACCTCGGGACGTGCTGGGTCTCGTGCGGGCACACACCGCCGCGGTGCTGGGGCATCCGACACCGGAAGCCGTCGCGGTGGACGCGACCTTCCGGGAACTGGGGATCGACTCGCACCTCGCGGTCGAGCTGCGCAACCGGCTCGCCGCGGACACCGGCGAGGACTTGTCCGTCACGGTCCTGTTCGACCACCCCAGCTGTACCGACCTGGCGGCCCACCTGACCGGGGGCCGCGGCGAGCACGCGCCCGAGATCCGGGCGGCGTCGGACGACGATCCGGTCGTCGTGGTGGGGATGGCCTGCCGTTTTCCGGGCGGGATCGCTTCGCCGGAGGACCTCTGGGACGTGGTGGCCGAAGGCCGGGACGTGGTGTCCGCGTTCCCGGCGGACCGGGGCTGGGGCACGGGGTCCGGCGGGTTCCTCGACGACGTCGCCGGGTTCGACGCGGACTTCTTCGGGATCTCACCGCGCGAGGCACTGGGCATGGACCCGCAGCAGCGACTGGTCCTGGAGTGCTCGTGGGAGGCGCTGGAGCGGGCCGGGGTCGACCCGTCGGCGGTGCGGGGCAGCGATCTCGGCGTCTTCGTCGGGGTGATGGGCGGGGAAGGGGCCGGGGTCACCGGTCGCGCGGCGAGCGTCGTGTCCGGGCGGGTCGCGTACGTGCTCGGGTCCGAAGGCCCGGCGATGTCGGTCGACACGGCTTGCTCGTCCTCGCTGGTGGCGCTGCACCTCGCGGCCCGGTCCGTGCGTGACGGCGAGTGTTCGATGGCGTTGGCCGGCGGGGTGACCGTGTTGTCGTCGCCGGAGCTGTTCGAGGAGTTCGCGCGCAACGGTGGCCTGGCGGCCGACGGCCGGTGCAAGTCGTTCGCGGACGCCGCCGACGGCACCGGGTGGGCCGAAGGCGTGGGCCTGGTGGTGGTGGAACGGCTGTCCGACGCCCGCCGCCGGGGCCATCGTGTGCTGGCGGTGCTCCGGGGGAGTGCGGTGAACCAGGACGGCGCGTCGAACGGGCTGACCGCACCGAGCGGTCGTGCGCAGCGGCAGGTGATCCGGCAGGCGCTGGCGAACGCGGGTCTCCGGCCCGCCGACGTCGACGTGGTCGAAGCACACGGCACCGGGACGCGCCTCGGCGATCCGATCGAGGCGCAGGCGGTGCTGGCTACCTACGGCCAGGACCGGACCGAGCCGGTCTTGCTGGGGTCGGTGAAGTCGAACATCGGGCACACGCAGGCGGCCGCGGGGGTGGCCGGCATTGTGAAGATGGTCCTATCCATGCGGCACGGTGTCGTGCCGGCGAGCCTGCACATCGACCAGCCGTCGTCCTTTGTGGACTGGGAAGCGGGCGCGGTCGAGCTGGTGGGGGAGCCGGTGCCGTGGCCTGAGGTGGCGCGGCCACGGCGGGTGGGCGTGTCGTCCTTCGGGGTCAGCGGGACGAACGCGCACGTGATCCTCGAGCAAGGACCGGACGTCGAGGTCGCCGACCGGCCGGACGGTGGCCTGGTGCCGTGGGTGCTGTCCGCACGGTCGGATGACGCGTTGCGAGCGCAGGTTTCGCGGTTGCGGGACCGGCTCGGGACGCGCCCCGAATCGGGCGTCGATGTCGGCTATTCGCTGGCGTACGGTCGTGCCGCTCTGGAGCATCGCGCGGTGCTGCTGGGTGATCGGGTGGTCGACGGTGTCGTCGAGCCGGTGGCCAAGACCGTGTTCGTCTTCCCGGGGCAGGGTTCGCAGTGGATCGGGATGGCGGCGGAGTTGTGGGACTCGTCGCCGGTGTTCGCTCAGTGGATGGATCGCTGTGCGAGTGCGCTGGGTCCCGGATTCGACTTGCGGGAGGGGCTGAGCAGTGAGCGTGTGGAGGTGGTTCAGCCTGCGTTGTGGGCGGTGATGGTGTCGCTGGCCGGGTTGTGGCGGTCGTTCGGCGTCGAACCCGATGCGGTGGTGGGACATTCGCAGGGTGAGATCGCCGCGGCCTGCGTAGCGGGAGCGCTGTCGCTCGAGGACGGCGCACGGGTTGTGGTGGCACGCAGCAGGCTCATCGCGGAGCGGCTTTCCGGCCGGGGCGCGATGGCGTCGGTGACGCTTCCGGACGGCCACGCGCTGGACGACCGGCTGTCGGTGGCGGTGGTGAACAGCCCGGCTTCCGTCGTGGTGTCCGGGGATCCCGAGGCCATCGACGAGCTTCTGCTGGCTGTTCCCGGCAAGCGGATCGCCGTCGACTACGCGTCGCATTCGGCTCAGGTCGAGTCGGTGCGGGACGAGCTTCTCGCCGCGCTGGACGGGATCACGCCGCGTCGGCCGACGATTCCGTTCTGCTCCACCGTGTCCGGCGCCGCGGCCTTCGACGCCGAGTACTGGTATCAGAACCTCCGGCAAACCGTGCAGTTCGAGCAGGCCGTCCAGTCCCTGGGTGACGGCGTGTTCCTGGAGATGAGCCCGCATCCGGTACTCACCCTGCACATCCCCGGCACGGCCATCGGCTCACTGCGCCGCGACGACGGTGGGCTCGAGCGGTTCCTGACATCGCTGGCCGAGGCGTACGTGCGCGGCGTCGAAGTCGACTGGATGCCCCTGCTTGCCGGCGGGCGGCTGGTGGACCTGCCGACCTACCCCTTCCAGCATCGCCGGTACTGGCTCGATGCCCGGCCGGCGAGTGGATCGGCACACCCGACCCTGGCGGCCACCGTCGAGCTGGCCGACGGCGCCGGATCGCTGTCCACCGGCCGGATCTCGCTGCGCGCGCAGCCCTGGCTCGCCGACCACGTCGTGGCGGGCAAGGTCTTGTTCCCCGGCACCGGCTTCCTCGAACTGGCGGGCCACGCCGGCGCCCGGCTGGATTCGGCGACCGTCCGGGAACTCACGGTCGAGGCGCCGCTCGAACTGTCCACACCGGACGTCGTGGACGTGCAGGTGCTGGTGGGTCCGGTCGACGGCTCCGGGTGCCGGCCGGTGAGCGTGCACGCACGGTCCGCCGGCGACGCCGAGTGGCGCAGGCACGCGAGTGGATCGCTGGCCGCGACCGAGCCGCCGACGGGGTTCGGCCCGGCGGTGTGGCCGCCGGAAGACGCGGTCCCCCTGGAAATCCGCTACGACGTGCTGGCCGAGACCGGCTTCGAGTACGGGCCCGCGTTCCGGGGACTGCGCGCGGCCTGGCAACGCGGTGAAGAGCTGTTCGCCGAGGTCGACCTCCTTCCCGAGCCGGACGGGTTCGCCCTGCACCCGGCGTTGCTCGATGCGGCGCTCCACCCGCTGCTGCTCGACGGCGGTGGCTTGCGGGTACCGTTCGCCTGGGCCGGAGTGCGATGCGTGGCAACGGATGCGACGACACTGCGAGTCCGGCTGACACCGGCGGGTGAAGGCGCCTTCGCCGTGGCCATGACGGACGCCGACGGCAAGCCCGTGGCCACGATCGAATCCTTGACACTCCGCCCGGTGGGCCGGGTCCGCCGCACTCTGTACGAAGTGGACTGGAAGCCGGCGCCTCCGGCCGGGAAACCGGCGACGGCCACCGTCTTCGAGTGCCCGCAACCCGACCAGGCGTTGGTCGCGGCGGTACGCGAGGTGCTGAAGCAGGTCCTCGACGCGACCCGGGACTGGCTGGCGGACGAGCACACGCCGGACGAGCGGCTGGTCCTGGTGACCCGGAACGCGACGGGCGCCGACCCGAACCTGGTCCACGCTCCGGTGTGGGGGCTGGTCCGCTCGGCGCAGGCCGAGCACCCCGGCCGGTTCGTCCTCCTCGACCTGGACGAGTCCGGCGCCGTTCCGGACGTGGTGGGCCTGGACGAGCCGCAGCAGGCCGTCCGCGACGGTGCCGTCCTGGTACCGAGGCTCCGCAAGCTGACGGCCGAGCCCGGTCCCGCGCTGGATGGGACGGTGCTGGTGACGGGCGCGACCGGAACGCTGGGTGGCTTGCTGGCCCGGCATCTCGTGACCGCGCACGGCGTCCGGCGGTTGCTGCTGGTGAGCCGGACCGCGACGGCCGGCCTGGGCACCGAACTGACCGGACTGGGGGCGACGGTCGAGGTGGTCGCCTGCGACCTCGCCGATCGTGACCAGGTGGGCAGGTTGCTCGCCGACCACTCGGTCGATGCCGTCGTCCACGCGGCGGGTGTCCTCGATGACGGCCTGATCGAATCGATGACCCCGGAGCGGCTGGACGCGGTGCTGGCCCCGAAGGTGGACGCCGCCTGGCACCTGCACGAACTGACGAAGGACCTGTCCCGGTTCGTGCTGTTCTCGTCCATGGCCGGCGTGGTCGGCACGGCGGGACAGGGCAACTACGCGGCGGCGAACGCGTTCCTGGACGCACTGGCGGCCCACCGGCGGGCCCGTGGCCTGCCCGCGGTGTCGATGGCCTGGGGCCTGTGGGACGAGCAGAGCGGCATGACCAGCGGGGTCGGCGAGCTCGAACGCCGGAGACTGGCGCGCGACGGGATGGCTCCGCTGCCCACCACTCAGGCACTGGACCTGTTCGACGCGGCACTGGGCGCTGACCGCCCCGTGGTGGTCGCGACCAGGATCGATCCGCGCGCTTTGCGTACCGACGCCACCATGCTGCGCGATCTGGCCAAGTCCGCGACGGTCGATCGTGGCCGCGCGCTCGCGGACCTCCCCGAGGCCGAGCGGTACCAGGCCGCACTCGACCTGGTTCGCACCCACGCGGCCGCGGTCTTGGGACACCCGTCGCCGGAGGCGCTGGCGCACGGACGTCCCTTCCGGGAACTGGGCTTCGACTCCCTGACCGCGGTCGAGCTGCGGAACCGGATCGCGGCGGCCTGCGGCGTCGCACTGCCCAGCACGCTGGTCTTCGACTACCCGACGCCGGAGGCGATCGCCGACCGGCTGCTGGAACGAACGCTGGACGAGAAGAAGCCCGCGGTGCGCCAGGCGTCCGACGACGACCCGGTCGTGCTGGTGGGGATGGCGTGCCGTTTCCCGGGAGGTGTGGCTTCTCCGGAAGACCTGTGGGACGTGGTGGCCGACGGACGCGATGTGGTGTCTTCGTTCCCGGTGGATCGCGGCTGGGGAACCGGCTTCGGCGGGTTCGTCGACGACGTGGCGGGGTTCGACGCCGAGTTCTTCGGGATCTCGCCTCGGGAAGCACTGGGCATGGATCCCCAGCAGCGGCTGGTCCTGGAGTGTTCTTGGGAGGCGCTGGAACGGGCGGGGATCGATCCGTCGTCCGTGCGGGGCAGTGGGCTCGGCATCTTCATCGGCGTGATGCGCGGCGACTACCGGACCGACGGCGATTACGGCCTGACCGGCGGTGCCGGGAGCGTGGTGTCCGGCCGGGTGGCGTACGTGCTGGGGACCGAGGGCCCGGCGATTTCGGTCGACACGGCGTGCTCTTCCTCGCTGGTGGCCCTGCACCTGGCGGCCGAGTCGGTCCGGCGGGGCGAAAGCACGATGGCGCTGGCCGGCGGGGTGACCGCGATGTCGTCACCGGTGTTGTTCGAGGAGTTCGCCCGGCAGGGCGGCCTGGCCGCCGACGGGCGGTGCAAGTCGTTCGCCGGCGCCGCCGACGGCACCGGGTGGGCCGAGGGCGTGGGCCTGGTGGTGGTGGAGCGGCTGTCGGACGCCACCCGCCACGGGCACCGTGTGCTGGCGGTTCTGCGGGGCAGCGCGGTCAACCAGGACGGCGCCTCCAACGGGCTGACCGCGCCGCACGGACCGAGCCAGCAGTGGGTGATCCGGCAGGCGCTGGCGAACGCCGGTCTCCGGCCGGCCGACGTGGACGTGGTCGAAGGACACGGCACCGGCACCCGGCTCGGCGATCCGATCGAGGCGCAGGCCGTGCTGGCGACCTACGGCCAGGACCGGGCCGCGCCGCTGTGGCTGGGGTCGGTGAAGTCCAACCTCGGCCACACCCAGGCCGCGTCCGGCATGGCCGGCTTGATGAAGATGGTCCTGGCCATGCGGCACGGCGTCGTCCCGGCCACCTTGCACGTGGACGAGCCTTCACCGGTCGTGGACTGGGAATCCGGCGCGGTGACGCTCGTGCGGGAGCCGGTGGCGTGGCCCGAGGCGGACCGGCCGCGGCGGGCGGGGGTGTCGTCCTTCGGGATCAGCGGGACGAACGCGCACGTGATCATCGAGCAAGGTCCGGCTCCCGAGGCGAGCGACCGGCCGGAGGGTGATCCGGTGCCGTGGGTCGTGTCCGCCCGGTCGGAAGTTGCTTTGCGGGAACAGATCGGGCGGCTGTCCGAGTGGCCGGGAGCGGCTGTCGATGTCGGCTATTCGCTGGTGCGCGGTCGTGCTGCCTTCGACCATCGCGCGGTGCTGCTGGGTGATCGGGTGGTCGAGGGCGTTGTCCGGCCTTCGGGGAAGACGGTGTTCGTCTTTCCGGGTCAGGGTTCGCAGTGGATCGGGATGGCGGCCGAGCTGTGGGATTCGTCGCCGGTGTTCGCCTCGTGGATGGATCGGTGCGCGGTCGCCCTGGCACCGTGGGTCGACCTGCGGGACGCGCTGGATAGTGAGCAGGTAGAGCTGGTTCAGCCTGCGTTGTGGGCGGTGATGGTGTCGCTGGCTGGGTTGTGGCGGTCGTTCGGTGTCGAGCCGGACGCCGTCGTGGGCCATTCCCAGGGCGAGATCGCCGCGGCCTGCGTGGCGGGTGCGCTCTCGCTCGAGGATGGCGCCCGGGTCGTGGTGGCCCGGAGCCGGGTGATCGCCGAGAGGCTTTCCGGCCTGGGCGCGATGGCATCGGTGACGCTGCCCGAAGGCCACGTACTGGACGACCGGCTGTCGGTTGCGGTCGTGAACAGCCCGGCTTCCGTTGTGGTATCCGGTGATCCCGAAGCGATTGACGACCTTCTGCTGACTGTCCCGGGCAAGCGGATCGCCGTGGACTACGCGTCGCACTCGATGCTCGTCGAATCGGTGCGCGACGAACTTCTAGCGGCGCTGGGTGAAATCACGCCGAATCCGCCCGAGATCGCATTCTGTTCCACGGTGTTCGACACGGCGACCTTCGACGCCGAGTACTGGTACCAGAACCTCCGCCAGACTGTGCAGTTCGAGCGGGCCGTCCAGTCGCTGGGTGACGGTGTGTTCCTGGAGATGAGCCCGCACCCGGTGCTCACCATGCACCTCCCCGGCATCGCCATCGGCTCGTTGCGCCGCGGCGACGGTGGACTCGAACGCTTCCTGACGTCGCTCGCCGAGGCCTACGTGCACGGCGTCGAGGTCGACTGGACGCCACTGCTCGAAGGTGGCCGGCTGGTCGACCTACCCACCTACGCCTTCCAGCACCGGCGTTACTGGCACCGGACCGAAGCGTCCACAATGGACGACTGGCGGTACCGGATCACCTGGCGGCAGCTGCCCGAGACGCGGCAAGCCTTGGCCGGAGTCTGGATCGCCGTGGTGCCTGACGACGGCACCGCGGACCTGGGCCCGGACGTGGAAATCGTCGCGCTGAGCAGGCTTGCCGAGCGCCTGGGTGCGGGCGAACCCGCCGGCGTGCTGTCGCTGCTCGGGTTGGACGACACCTTGAAGCTGGTCCGGCTGCTCGCGGACGCGGAGATCGATGCGCCGCTGTGGCTGGTGACGTCCGGTGCCGTCGCGGCGGCGCCAGGAGACGTGGTGCGCCAACCGGACCAGGCGCAGATCTGGGGCCTCGGGCTGACCGTCGGGCTCGAACACCCCGATCGCTGGGGCGGCCTGGTCGATCTGCCCGAGAACGTGGACGCCCGGGTGCTCGGCAGGCTGGCCGCCGTGCTCTCCGGCGACGAAGACCAAGTCGCGGTGCGGGCCGGCGGGACCTACGCGCGACGTCTCGTCCGCGCACCCCGCACCCGGCCGGGGCGCGTCTGGCGGCCGCGTGGAACCGTCCTGGTCACCGGCGGAACCGGCGGGCTCGGCGCCCACGTGGCCCGGTGGCTGATCCGGAACGACGCCGAGCGCGTCGTCCTGGCCGGGCGCCGGGGTCCCGACACCCCCGGCGCGGCCGAGCTCGCGGCCGAACTGGGGGACCAGGTCACCTTCGCCGCACTCGACGTGGCCGACCGGGACGCCGTCCGGGAACTGCTCGCGTCGCTGCCGGACCTGACGGCCGTGGTGCACGCCGCCGGAGCCGGCCAGCACAGCACACCCGTGACCGAGATCGGCGACCCCGCCGAGGTGATGCGGGCGAAGGTCGCCGGTGCGGCGAACCTCGACGCCCTGCTGGACCACGACACCCTGGACGCGTTCGTGCTGTTCTCGTCCGGCGCGGGGGTGTGGGGCGGCGGCGGGCAAGGCGCCTACGCGGCGGCGAACGCCTATCTGGACGCGCTCGCCCAGCAGCGCCGGGCCGCGGGCGGCAACGCCACCTCGATCGCCTGGGGCACCTGGGCGGGCGACGGCATGGCGCGAGGTGGCGTCGGCGAACGGTTCCGGCGGCTCGGACTGCCGGAAATGGACCCGCGGCTGGCGGTGCGCGCGCTCCAGGAGCTCGGCGAACCCGGCCTGGTCGTCGCCGACATCGACTGGCCGGTGTTCGGGCCCGCCTACTCCGTCGCCCGCAATCGTCCCTTGCTCGCCGAGGTCTTCGAAGAGCCCGAACCCGCGCGCCCGGTCGTCGGCGACGCCCTCCCGCTGGTCCGCGCGCAGGTGGCGGCCGTGCTGGGGATGGACTCCGGTGCCGCGATCGACGTCCGGCGTGCGTTCCGGGAGCTGGGCTTCGACTCGGTCACGGCCGTCGAACTGCGCAACCGGCTGAACCACGCGACCGGCTCGAACCTGCCGGCGACGGTCGTGTTCGACCACCCGAACTGCGCCGCCCTCGCCGCTTACCTGACTGGGCCCGCGCCCGAGCCGGTAGCGGCTGCTGTGCCCGTCGGCGAGCCGATCGCGATCGTGGCGATGAGCTGCCGGTTCCCCGGCGGCGTCGAGTCGCCCGAGGACCTGTGGCGGCTGGTCGCCGAGGGGGCCGACGCGATCGCCGGCTTCCCGGCCGACCGCGGCTGGACCGTGTCCGGCAGCGGCGGGTTCCTCTACGACGCCGCCGAGTTCGACGCGGGCTTCTTCGGGATCTCCCCGCGGGAGGCGACCGCGATGGACCCGCAGCAGCGGCTGATGCTGGAGTGCTCCTGGGAGGCCTTCGAGCGGGCGGGCATCGACCCCACGTCGCTGCGCGGCAGCCGGACCGGAGTGTTCGTGGGCGCGCTGGCCCAGGACTACGGCCCGCGGATGCACCAGGCGCCGGCGGACTTCGCGGGATACCTGGCCACCGGCAGCACCGGCAGCGTCATCTCGGGCCGGATCGCCTACACCTTCGGGCTGGAGGGCCAGGCGGTCACCATCGACACCGGCTGCTCCTCGGCGCTGGTGGCGTTGCACAACGCGTGCCAGTCGCTGCGGCAGGGCGAGTGCTCGATGGCGCTGGTCGGTGGCGTCACGGTGATGTCGAGTCCCGGCGCGTTCTCGGAGTTCACCAGGCTGGGCGGGATCGCCGCCGACGGCCGCTGCAAGCCGTTCGCGGACGCCGCCGACGGCACCGGCTGGAGCGAAGGCGCGGGCATGCTGCTCGTCGAGCCGTTGTCCGAAGCCCGCCGCAACGGACACCCGGTACTGGCGGTGATCCGCGGCAGCGCGGTCAACCAGGACGGCGCGTCGAACGGGCTGACCGCGCCGAGTGGTTCCGCGCAACAGCGCGTGATCCGGCAGACCCTGGCCAATGCGGGCCTGTCGCCTGCCGACGTGGACGTCGTCGAGGGGCACGGCACCGGGACTCGGCTGGGTGACCCGATCGAGGCACAGGCGGTGCTGGCGACGTATGGCCAGGACCGGACCGAGCCGGTGTTGCTGGGTTCGGTGAAGTCGAACATCGGACACACCCAAGCGGCCGCGGGCGTGGCCGGGGTGATGAAGATGGTGCTGGCGATGCGTCACGGTGTGGTGCCGGCGAGCCTGCACATCGACCGGCCGTCGTCCTTTGTGGACTGGACGGCAGGCTCGGTGTCGCTGGCGCAGGAGCCGATGGAATGGCCCGAGGCGGACCGGCCGCGACGGGCGGGGGTGTCGTCCTTCGGGGTCGGCGGCACCAACGCTCACGTGATCATCGAGCACGTGCCGGTCGCGGAGGCGCCGGACGGACCTGACAGCGGTCTGGTGCCGTGGGTGGTGTCCGCGCAGTCCGCGGGAGCGGTGCGGGACCAGATCCGGCGGCTTTCCGAGTGGCCGGGGACGGCTCTCGATATCGGCTATTCGCTGGTGCGGGGTCGGGCCGCCTTCGACCATCGCGCGGTGGTGCTGGGGGATCGGACAGTCGAGGGCGTCGCTGAGCCGGTGGCCAAGACGGTGTTCGTCTTCCCGGGTCAGGGTTCGCAGTGGGTGGGGATGGCGGCGGAGCTGTGGGAGTCGTCGCCGGTGTTCGCCGGGTGGATGGATCGGTGTGCGGCCGCGTTGGAGCCGTGGGTCGACTTGCGTGATGCGCTGAACAGTGAGCGTGTCGAGGTGGTTCAGCCTGCCTTGTGGGCGGTGATGGTTTCCCTCGCCGGATTGTGGCGGTCCTTCGGTGTCGAGCCGGACGCCGTGGTGGGCCATTCGCAGGGCGAGATCGCGGCGGCATGCGTGGCGGGTGCGCTCTCGCTCGAGGACGGTGCTCGGGTTGTAGCGGCCCGGAGCCGGGTGATCGCGGAGAGGCTTTCCGGCCGGGGCGCGATGGCGTCGGTGACGCTTCCCGAAGGCCACGTGCTGGACGACCGGTTGTCGGTGGCGGTGGTGAATGGTCCGGCGTCGGTGGTGGTGTCCGGGGATCCCGAGGCGATCGACGATCTTTTGCTGACTGTTCCGGGCAAGCGGATCGCGGTGGACTACGCGTCGCACTCGATCCACGTCGAGTCGGTGCGAGAGGAGATTCTTGCTGTGCTGGAGGGGATCGTGCCGCGCGCGGCGACGATCCCGTTCTGTTCCACGGTGTTCGACACGGCGACCTTCGACGCGGAGTACTGGTACGAGAACCTCCGTCGGACCGTGCAGTTCGAGCGGGCCGTCCAGTCGCTGGGCGATGCTGTGTTCCTGGAGATGAGCCCGCATCCGGTGCTGACCATGCACATCGAGGGGACCGCGATCGGCTCACTGCGCCGCGGGGACGGCGGGCTCGACCGGTTCCTGACGTCGCTGGCCGAGGCGTACGTGCACGGCGTCGACGTCGACTGGACGCCCCTGCTGGCCGGCGGGCGGTCGGTGGACCTGCCCACCTATCCCTTCCAGCGGCAGCGTTACTGGCTGAACGCCGACGACACGGACGCGACCCTGCACGGTCACCCGTTCCTCAGCACGGTGACCACGCTGGCGGACTCGGCCATGACGGTGTTCACCGGCCGGCTCGACCCGGACCGGACGCCCTGGCTCGCCGAGCACGCCGTCGGGGACACGGTGTTGCTGCCCGGAACAGCTTTCCTCGACCTCGCGTTGTGGGCCGGCGACCAGATCGGCGCCCCGAGGGTGGCCGAACTGACGCTCGAGTCTCCGTTGGCGTTGCCGGGCGCCGTCACGATCCAGCTCACGGTCGACGGCCCGGATCAGTCCGGTCGACGGCCGGTGCAGCTGTACTCACAGGCGGAGGACGTGTCGTGGACCAGGCACGCGTCCGGCGTCCTCACCGCCGAGGTCTCCGCGTCCGGCGAACCGGTGCCGTGGCCGCCCGCGGATGCGGAACCCCTTGAACTGACCGACCTCTACGCCAAGCTGACCGGGCTCGGCTACCACTACGGGCCCGCGTTCGGCGGCCTGCGGTCGGCCTTCCGGGCGGGTACGGACCTCTACGCCGAAGTGGCGCTGCCCGAACGGCTTCGTCCGGAAGCACGCCGGTTCCGGCTGCACCCCGCGCTGCTCGACGCGGCCCTGCACGTCCTCGGGGTCGACCGGACCAAGCCGGCCCTGCCGTTCTCGTGGAGCGGGGTCTCGCTCACCGCGCCCGGAGCGGCCGCGCTCCGGGTCAGGATCTCGCTGCGCGACAACGACGTCGTCTCGATGGAGATCTCCGACGACCACGGCAACGAGGTCGCGCGGGTGGACGCGCTGGCGCTGCGCTCGCCCACCCCGCACGACCGGCTGTTCCGGGTG
The DNA here is from genome assembly GCF_030182635.1 of Amycolatopsis ponsaeliensis. Lineage (NCBI taxonomy): Bacteria > Bacillati > Actinomycetota > Actinomycetes > Pseudonocardiales > Pseudonocardiaceae > Amycolatopsis > Amycolatopsis ponsaeliensis. The sequence goes on along the minus strand of NZ_JAPZLD010000071.1, from coordinate 15,258 downwards.
GACTGGCGCACGGCACCCGAAGGAGCGCCGGAGGGATCGCACACGGCCGTCACGGACCTGGCCGAACTGAGGGACATCCCCGCGACCGTCTTCCTGGAAGCCTGCTACACCGGCGAAACCGTGCGAGAAGCCACTGTCGGGATGCTGGCGGTCTTGCAGGAATGGCTGGACGACGGCCGGTTCAGCGCTTCGCGGCTGGCGATCGTGACCCAGGGCGAGGAACTCGCCCGCGCGGCGGTCCAGGGCCTGGTCCGGTCGGCCTGCTCGGAGAACCCGGACCGGTTCGCCCTCGTCGACCTGCGGGACGGCGACCTCCCGGTGAACGCGGTCCTGGCGGCGCTGGCCGCCGGGGAGACGGAGTGCGAAGCCCGGGACGGGAGCGTCCGCGTTCCCCGCTTGACCCGGGTGACCGGGGAACGCGGGACCGCGGTCTGGGACACCACGGGCACGGTGCTGATCACCGGCGGCACCGGGGTGCTGGGCGGGCTGGTCGCCCGGCACCTCGTCGCCGAGCACGGCATCCGCAGCCTGGTCCTGGTCAGCCGGCAGGGGCACGCGCCCGATCTGGTGGCGGAGCTCGAAGCCGCCGGCGCACTGGTGACGGCCGCCGCCTGCGACGTGTCCGACCGGGACGCGCTCGCCCGCGTCCTCGCCGGGATCCCGGCCGGGTTCCCGTTGCGCGGGGTGGTGCACGCGGCCGGCGTCGTGGCCGACGGGATCATCGACTCCCTGACCCCGGAACGGGTGGACGCCGTCCTGGCGCCGAAGGCCGACGGGGCCTGGCACCTGCACGAGCTGACGAAGGATCTCTCCCGGTTCGTGCTGTTCTCCTCGGCGGCCGGCGTGTTCGGTACGCCGGGACAGGGCAACTACGCGGCGGCGAACGGGTTCCTGGACGCCCTGGCGCGCCACCGCCGGGCCGCAGGACTGCCCGCGGTGTCCCTGGCGTGGGGAATGTGGGAACCGCGCAGCGGACTGACCGGCGGGCTGGGCGAAACCGACGTGGCACGCATGGCCGGCTGGGGCGTGCGCCCGCTGTCCCCGGCCGACGGGCTCGCCTTGTTCGACGCCGGCTGCGCCCAGGACGAGCCGGTGGTGGTCCCGGTCCGGCTGGACGTCACCGGTGTCGAGGAAGTGCCCGGCCTGCTGCGGGGACTGGTCGCCGCCAAGGCACCGGTCCAGGTCGAGACCGGGCTCGCTCGGCGCCTCGCGACGCTGCCGGAAGCCGGTCAGCATCGCGCGTTGCTCGACCTGGTGCGGGGACACGCGGCCGCGGTGCTCGGCCATCCCGCGCCCGACCTGGTCGAGACGACCCGGGGGTTCCTGGACGCGGGCTTCGATTCGCTGACCGCGGTGGAACTGCGCAACCGGCTGGCCGCGGCGACCGGCGTGCGGCTGCCCACCACGGTGCTGTTCGACCACCCGACCCCGGTCGCGCTGGCCCAGCGCCTGCACGGCGAGCTGGTGGGCGGCCCGTGGTCGCCGATCGACGAGCTGGACCGGCTGGAGGCCCGGTTGCGGGAGTCGGCCGACGACGACACGCGGCTGGCGGTGGCGGGCCGCTTGCGGTCGCTGCTGGCGGGCCTCGGCGGCGGCGCGGACACCACGCGCCTCGACTCCGCCACCGACGACGAACTGTTCGAGCTGGTCGACGACGATCTGGGGATCCTCTAGATGGACAACGAACAGAAGCTGCGCGACTACCTCAAACGGACCATCGCCGACCTGCAGCAGACCCGGGACCAGCTGCGCGAGGCCCGGTCGGCGGCGGCCGAGCCGATCGCGATCGTCGGCATGGGCTGCCGGCTGCCCGGCGGGGTGATGAGCCCGGCGGACCTGTGGCACCTGGTCAGTTCCGGCGTGGACGCCGTCTCGGAGTTCCCCGCCGACCGCGGCTGGGACCTCGACGCCCTGTACGACGCCGATCCCGGCCGCACCGGCACCAGTTACACGCGCCACGGCGGCTTCCTGCACGACGCCGCGCTGTTCGATCCCGGCCTGTTCGGCGTGTCCCCGCGCGAGGCGCTGGCGATGGACCCGCAGCAACGGCTGATGCTGGAGACCACCTGGGAGGCCCTGGAAAACGCCGGGATCGACCCGCTTTCCCTGCGGGGCAGCGACACCGGCGTCTTCACCGGGGTGATGTACCAGGACTACGCCAGCCGGCTGCACCGGATCCCGGACGGCTTCGAGGGGCAGCTCAGCATCGGCAGCTCACCCAGTGTCGTGTCCGGCCGGGTGTCCTACACTTTCGGCCTCGAAGGCCCGGCGGTCACCGTGGACACCGCGTGCTCGTCGTCCCTGGTCGCCCTTCACCTGGCGAGCCAATCGCTGCGGCGCCGGGAGTGCTCGCTGGCCCTGACCGGTGGCGTGGCGGTGATGGCCACGCCGGGCACGTTCATCGACTTCAGCCGGCAGGGCGGGCTGGCCCCGGACGGCCGCTGCAAGGCGTTCGCCGCCGCGGCGAACGGCGCCGGGTTCGCCGAAGGGGCCGGCGTGCTGGTGCTCGAACGGCTGGCGGACGCCCGGCGCCACGGCCACCCGGTGCTCGCGCTCGTGCGGGGGAGTGCCGTGAACCAGGACGGCGCGAGCAGCCGGCTGACCGCGCCGAGCGGGCCGGCGCAGCAACGCGTGATCCGCCAAGCCCTGGCCGACGCGCGGCTCACGACGGCCGACGTCCACGCCGTCGAGGCGCACGGAACCGGCACCACCCTCGGCGACCCCATCGAGGCGCACGCCCTGCTGGCGACCTACGGGCAGGACCGGGCCGAGCCGCTGTGGCTGGGGTCGGTCAAGTCCAACATCGGGCACACCCAGGCGGCCGCCGGGGTCGCGGGCGTGATCAAGATGGTCCTGGCCATGCGGCACGGCACGCTGCCGAAGACCTTGCACGTGGACTCCCCGTCGGCGCAGATCGACTGGTCGGCCGGTGCGGTCGAGCTGCTGACCGAACCGCGTCCGTGGCCAGGCCCGGCTCGACGGGCCGCCGTGTCGTCGTTCGGCGCCAGCGGGACCAACGCGCACGCGATCCTGGAACAGGCCCCGCCGGAAGAGGCGAGTGACCGGGTCCGGTTCGCCGGGCCGGTGCCGTGCTTGCTGTCCGCCCACAGCGCGGCGGCGTTGCGCGCCCAGGCCGAACGGCTCTCGGCGCACCTGGCCGGGACCGACGTCGACGTGCTGGACGTGGGACACACCCTCTCCGGCCGGGCGATGCTCGGCGAACGGGCCTTCGTGGTCGCCGACGACCGGGACAGCTTGATCACCGCTCTCGGCCAGGTCGGGAGCGAAGGAGCGGTGGCGGCCGGCGGAGTCGCGTTCCTGTTCTCCGGTCAGGGCTCCCAGCGGGCGGGCATGGGGCGGGAGCTGGCCGCGACCTTCCCGGTGTTCGCCCGTGCCTGGGACGCGATCGGTGCTCACCTCGACCTCCGGACGGACGCCGAGTCGCTGGAGCAGACCGGGTTCGCCCAGCCCGCCCTGTTCGCGCTCGAGGTCGCCCTGTTCCGGCTGCTGGAGTCGTGGGGGCTGCGGCCGGACGCGGTGCTGGGACATTCGGTCGGCGAGGTCGCGGCGGCGCACGTGGCGGGCGTGCTGTCCCTTGTGGACGCTTGTGCGCTGGTGTCCGCGCGGGGGCGCCTGATGCAGGAGCTCCCCGCGGGCGGGGCGATGGTGGCGGTCCGGGCCACCGAGGAGGCGATCCGGCCGTTGCTGGGCGAGGCCGTCGACCTCGCGGCGGTCAACGGCCCGTCGTCGGTGGTGCTCTCCGGCGACGAGGACGCCGTGCTGGCGCTGGCCGCACGGTTCGAAGACTCGAAGCGGCTGCGGGTGAGCCACGCGTTCCACTCGGCGCGGATGGAGCCGATGCTCGCCGACTTCCGCCGGGTCGTCGAGGGCCTTTCCTTCCGGCAGCCCGGGATCCAGGTCGGGTCCGGTGCCGTCACGGACCCGGAGTACTGGGTGCGCCAGGTGCGGGAACCGGTCCGGTTCGCCGACGGGATGCGGACGCTGCTCGACCTCGGTGTCCGGTCCTTCGTGGAGCTCGGGCCGGATGGGACGTTGTCGGCGATGGGCCAGGACTGCGTGGGGGAGACAGGTGCGGCGCTGGTACCTGCCTTGCGCCGGGACCGGCCGGAGCCGCACTCGGTCGTCACCGCGCTGGCTCGCTTGCACGGGTGGGGTGTCCCGGTCGACTGGACGAAGTACTTCGCGGACACCGGGGCACGCCAGGTGGAGTTGCCCACCTATGCCTTCCAGCGCAAGCGGTACTGGCTCGACGCGCCCCGCGAGGCCGACGACGTTACTTCGGTCGAGCTGGCCGGGGTCGACGGCCTGCTGCTGACCAAGAAGCTGTCGCTGCGGTCGCACCAATGGCTGGCCGACCACGCCGTGCTGGGATCGGTGCTGCTGCCGGGCACGGCGTTGCTGGAGCTGGCGGTCCAGGCCGGGGACCGGGTGGGCTGTGGCCGCGTCGCCGAACTCACCCTGCACGCCCCGATCGTCTTGCCCGCCACCGGCGAGATCGACCTGCAGCTGAGGGTGGACGACCGGCGGGAACTGAACATTTACTCCCGCGACGGCTCCGAGTGGGTGCACAACGCCAGCGGCGTGCTGTCCAGTGGCGTGCCCGAGAGCTTCCGGCTCACCGACTGGCCGCCGTCCGAGGCCGTCGCCCTCGAGGTGGACGGCCACTACGACCGGCTCGCCGACGCCGGACTCCGCTACGGGCCGGCGTTCCGGGGTTTGCGAGCGGCCTGGCGGCGCGGTGACGAAGTGTTCGCCGAGGTCACGCTCCAGGACGCCCACCTCCCGGCGCTGCTCGACGCGGCCCTGCACGCGATCGGGCTGGGGCCGCTCGGCGACTCGGGCCTCGCGCAGCTGCCGTTCGCCTGGCACGACGTCGACCTGTACGCCACCGGCGCTTCGACGATCCGGGTCCGGATCACCCCGGCCGGGCCCAGCGCAGTCTCGCTCGAGATCGCCGACGGCACCGGGCTTCCGGTGGCGTCGATCGGATCGCTGGCACTGCGACCGGCCACAGTGGACTCGAAGCACGACAGCATGTACCGCGTCGAATGGGTTCCGGTGCCGGCCGGATCGCCTGCCACGGACGTGGTCCTGACCCAGTGCGACACCGGCGCCGAACTTCCCGAGGGCGGCGGGCAGGCGGCTCGCGACGCTCTGGAGCAGGTGCAGCGGTGGCTGGCCGAAGAGCAGCCGGAACGGCTCGCGTTCGTGACCAGGGGTGCCGTGGCCGTCGGCGCCCAGGACGTCACGGATCTGGCGAACGCCCCGGTGTGGGGTCTGCTGCGGTCCGCGCAGAACGAGCACCCGGACCGGTTCCTGCTGGTGGACGTCGACGACGACCCGGAGTCGGCGCGGATCCTGCCGGACCTGCTCGGTGCCGGGGAACCCCAGCTGGCGATCCGCGCCGGGATCGGTTACGCACCACGGCTCACCCGGTTCACCACGGGCAGCAGACGGCTCGACGTGTCCGCGCCGGGCACCCTGGACGGCCTCGCGTGGGTCCCGGCACCGGAGGCCGAGCGGCCTCTCGGCCCCGGCGAGGTGCGGGTCGAGATGCGCGCCGCCGGCGTGAACTTCCGTGATGTGCTGCTCACCCTCGGCATGTACCCGGGAACGGCCGTGGTCGGCTGCGAAGGGGCCGGTGTGGTCGCCGAAACCGGTCCGGGCGTGACCCGGTTCCGGCCGGGAGACCGGGTGTTCGGGCTGTTCGCGGGTGCGTTCGGCCCGCTCGCCGTGACCGATCACCTGCTGCTGGCGCCGACTCCGGCCGGCTGGACCGCCGAACAAGCGGCCGCGGTGCCGCTGGTGTTCCTGACCGCCTACTACGGACTGCACGACCTCGCCGGGGTCCGGGCCGGGGAACGGGTGCTCGTGCACGCGGCGGCCGGCGGGGTCGGGATGGCGGCGGTCCAGCTGGCCCGGCATTTCGGAGCCGAGGTGTTCGGCACCGCCGGTCCGGGCAAGCAGGATGCGTCCGGCCTGGACGACGAGCACTTCGCCTCCTCGCGGGAGCTGGGCTTCGAGGAGAAGTTCGGCGGCGTTGACGTCGTGCTGAATTCGCTGGCCCGTGAGTTCGTGGACGCGTCGCTGCGGTTGTTGCGGCCCGGCGGCCGGTTCCTCGAAATGGGCAAGACCGACGTCCGCGACCCGGCCGAGCACCCCGGCCTGGTCTACCGGGCCTTCGACCTGTTCGAAGCCGGCACCGACCGGCTCGGGGAGATGCTCGGCGAGATCGTCGACCTGTTCGACCGGGGCGTGCTCGGCCACCTGCCCGTGACTACTTGGCCGCTCGGCCGGGCCGAGCAGGCGTTCCGGTTCCTCGCCCAGGCCAAGCACGTCGGCAAGGTCGTGCTGACCGTGCCGAAACCCCTCGACCCCGAGGGCACGGTGCTGATCACCGGCGGCACCGGGGCGCTGGGCGGCCTGCTCGCCCGGCACCTGGTGACCAGGCACGGCATCCGGCACCTCGTGCTGGCGAGCCGTCGAGGCGAAGCCCCCGAGCTGTGCGCGGAACTGACCGCCTTGGGCGCCGAAGTCACCACGGTCGCCTGCGATCTGGCCGACCGCGCGGCCGTCGAGCGGATGCTGGCCGCGATCCCGCACCAGTTGACGGCGGTGGTGCACGCCGCCGGGGTGGTCGCCGACGCCACCGTCTCCGCCTTGACGCCGGAGCAGCTCGACGAGGTGCTGCGGCCCAAGCTGGACGCCGCCTGGCACCTGCACGAGCTGACCACGGACCTCTCGGCGTTCGTGCTGTTCTCCTCGGCGGCCGGGATCCTGGGCGGGCCGGGCCAGGCCAACTACGCGGCCGGCAACGCCTTCCTGGACGCCCTCGCCCAGCACCGCCGCGCACACGGCCTGCCGGGCGTCTCCTTGGCCTGGGGCGCCTGGGAACACGGCATGGCCGGTCAGCTCGACGAACGCGATCGCGCTCGCATCACCGGATCGGGCATCGCGGCCCTGTCCGAGCAGGACGGGCTGGCCCTGTTCGACGCCGCGCTCGGCGCGGAGGAAGCCGTGCTGGTCCCGGTCCGGTTCGACCCGGCCGCGCTGCGCTCGGAGTCACCGTTGCTGCGGCGCCTGGTGCGCGGCCGGACCCGCCGGGTGGCCGAAGCCGCGACCACGTCCACTGTGGACACTTCGGAACCCGCGCTGCTGGACCTGGTGTGCGAGCACGCGGCGATGGTGCTCGGGTTCGGCTCGGCGGCGGAGATCGACCGCGGCCGGGCCTTCCGCGACCTGGGCTTCGACTCGCTCACCTCGGTCGAGCTGCGCAACCGGCTGGGCGCCGCGACCGGTCTGCGGCTGCCGTCGACGCTGGTGTTCGACCAGCCGACCCCGGTCGCGCTGGCCGCCTTGCTGCACCAGGAACTGCGCGGCGGACCCGCCGAGACCGCCCCAGCGGCCCGGGCCGCGCCCGCCGACGAGCCGATCGCCATCGTGTCGATGAGCTGCCGGCTGCCCGGCGGGGCGGATTCTCCCGAGGACCTGTGGGAGCTGGTCGCCGCGGGCCGGGACGCCATCGCGGGGTTCCCGGCCGACCGCGGCTGGGACGTCGGCGGGCTGGGCCCGAGCGGGGGCGGGTTCCGGTACGACGCCGCCGAGTTCGACGCGGGCTTCTTCGGGATCTCCCCGCGGGAGGCGCTCGCGATGGACCCGCAGCAGCGGATGCTGCTGGAAGGGTCGTGGACGCTCTTCGAGCGGGCCGGGCTGGATCCCGCGTCGCTGCACGGTGCGCCGGTCGGGGTCTACGTCGGCGCGATCCACAACGGCTACGCCGAAAGCGTGGGCAGCGAACGCGACAGCGTCGAGGGCTACCTGGTGACCGGCACGATGAACAGCGTCGCCTCGGGCCGGCTGGCCTACACCTACGGGTTCGAAGGCCCGGCGATCACCGTGGACACCGCGTGCTCGTCGTCCCTGGTGGCGATCCACCTGGCGGCCCAGGCACTCCGCCAGGGCGAGTGTTCGCTGGCCGTGGCCGGCGGGGTGACGATCTCGGCGACCCCGGACATCTTCGTCGAGTTCGGCAAGCAGCAGGCCCTGTCCGCGGACGGGCGGTGCAAGGCGTTCTCGGCGGCCGCCGACGGTTTCGGGGTGGCCGACGGGCTCGGCCTGGTGCTGCTCGAACGGCTTTCCGACGCCCGGCGCAACGGCCACCGGGTACTCGCGGTGGTGCGCGGTTCGGCGGTCAACCAGGACGGGGCCTCCAACGGGCTGACCGCGCCGAGCGGGCCGGCACAGCAGCGGGTGATCGGCCAGGCGCTGGCGAACGCGGGCCTGCAACCGTCCGAAGTGGACGTCGTGGAGGCGCACGGAACGGGCACCCGCCTCGGTGACCTGATCGAGGCGCAGGCGCTGTCGGCGGCGTACGGGCCGGTCCGGGTGGGCTCGGTCAAGTCCAACATCGGGCACGCCCAGGCGGCCGCGGGCGTGGCCGGCCTGATCAAGATGGTGCAGGCGCTGCGCGCGGGTGTGCTGCCGAAGACCCTGCACGTCGACAACCCGCTGCCCGGGCTGGCGGAGCTGCGGTTGCTGGCCGAGGCCGAGGACTGGCCGGAGACCGGCAGGCCGCGCCGGGCCGGGGTGTCGTCCTTCGGGATCAGCGGCACCAACGCGCACCTCGTGGTGGAGCAGGCCCCGGCCGGCTTGCCGATACCGTCCACATCGGACGCTCCGGCGCCGGTGCCGTGGGTGGTGTCCGCCCGCAGCGCGCAGGCGCTGACGGCTCGGCTGGACCAACTGCGGGCGCACGTGCTGGCGCACCCCGAGCTCAGTCCCGCCGACGTCGGCTTCGGCCTGGCGACCGGCCGGTCGGAGATGCGGTACCGGTCGGTGGCGATCGGCGAAAGCCGCGAGGAACTGCTCGCGCACCTCGGCGCGGTGACCGGCGACGCGCCGACATCACCCGGGGTCGTGTTCGTGTTCCCGGGACAGGGCTCGCAGTGGACCGGGATGGCGACCGAGCTACTGGAGTCCTCGCCCGTGTTCGCCGAGCGGATGCGGGAGTGCGCGGCGGCCATCAAGTCCCTTTCGGACATCGACGTCTTCGCCGCGCTGCGGGACGGATCGGCGTTGGAGCGGGTCGAGGTCGTGCAGCCCACCCTGTTCGCGGTCATGGTGTCGCTCGCCGCGCTGTGGCAGTCCTACGGTGTGAAGCCGACCGCGGTGATCGGCCATTCGCAAGGCGAGGTCGCGGCCGCCTGCGTCGCCGGTGCGCTGTCGCTGGCCGACGCGGCCCGGGTCGTCGTGACGCGCAGCCGGTTGTTCGCGGAAACCATGGTGGGCGAGGGAGCCGTGCTCGCGGTGGCCCTGCCGGCCGACCAGGTCGCGCGGAGGCTGACCCGGTGGGACGGTCGGCTGTCGGTGGCCGGCATGAACGGACCCGCGTCCTCCACCGTGGCCGGTGACTTGGACGCGCTGGCCGAGTTCGCCGGGGACTGTGCGGCGGCCGGGGTGCGCACCCGGATGGTGCCGGGGACGATCGCGTCCCATTCGGCCCAGGTGGACCGGATCCGCGACCGCCTGCTGGCCGAGCTGGCCGACGTGGCACCCCGGGCCGGCGACGTGCCGTTCTACTCCACGGTCACGGCGTCCCTGCTGGACACGACGGTCTTGGACGCGGGGTACTGGTTCCGCAACGTCCGTGAGCCGGTCGACTTCGACGGCGCCGTCCGGACGGCCATGGCCGACGGGCACGCCGTCTTCGTCGAGGCCAGCCCGCATCCGGTCCTCACGATGAGCATCGCCGACATCGGCGCCCTCGCGGTCGGCTCGCTTCGCCGCGGCGAGGGGCACCTGCGGCGGTTCCTGACCTCGCTGGCCGAGGCGTACGTCCACGGTGCCGACGTCGGCTGGGCGTTCCCGCCCGGCGCCCGGCTCGTCGACCTGCCGACGTACCCCTTCCAGCGTGAGCGGTACTGGCCGGACGGCGCCCGGTCCGCCGACGTGCGGTCGGCCGGCCTGGACGCCGCGGACCACCCCCTGCTCGGTGCGACCGTGACCCTGGCGGAGTCCGACAGCGTGGTGTGCACCGGACTGCTGTCCCCGGGAGCCCAGCCTTGGCTGGCCGACCACGTCGTGGCCGGCACGGTGCTGTTCCCCGGCACGGGGTTCGTCGAGCTGGCCCGGCACGCGGGCGAGCAGGTCGGCTGCGGCACGCTCGACCGGCTGACCCTGACCACGCCACTCGCCCTGCCCGCCGGGGAAAGCGTGCAGGTGCAGGTCACGGTGAGCGCGCCGGATCCGGCCGGGGCCCGCCCGGTGGCCGTCCACTCCCGGCGGCCGGACACCGAGTCCTGGACCCGGCACGCCACCGGCCTGGTGACCTCCGAACAGCCGCGGTACTCCGAGCTGACCCACTGGCCGCCCGCCGACGCGGTCGCGCTGGACCTGGCCGGGCTCTACGAGCGGCTGGCCGAAGCCGGCCTGGCGTACGGCCCCGCGTTCCGGGGGCTGAGCGCGGCCTGGCGGCGCGGCGACGAACTGTTCGCCGAGGTGTCCCTGCCCGCGGAGCTGCGCGACGCCGGCCGCTACGGCCTGCACCCGGCCGCCCTGGACGCCGCACTGCACGTCCTGGGCATCGCCGGCCGGGGCAGGCTGCTGCCGTTCGAATGGTCCGGGGTGTCGTGGCACGCCACCGGGACGTCGACGCTTCGCGTGCGGCTGGCACCGGCGGGAACCGACGCGTTCTCGATCGACCTGGCCGACGCCACGGGTTCGCCGGTGGCGTCGGTGGAGTCGCTGTCGTTCCGGGCCGCCACCGGGGTGCGACCGGACTCGCTGTACCGGCTCGACTGGGTACCGGTGCGTGCGGCCGGGCCGGCCGCCGAGGTCGTGTTCGCCGAGAACTTCACCGGCACCGCGGACGCGCTCGGCCTGATGCAGGCCTGGCTGGCCCAGGACACCGGCGCACGGCTGGTGTTCGTCACCCGGGCGGCGGTGGCGGCCCGGCCGGGCGAGGACGTGACCGACCTGGCCAGGGCCGGAGTCTGGGGGCTGGTCCGATCCGCGCAGGCGGAGCATCCGGAGCGGTTCGGCCTGCTGGATCTGGACGGGGACCTGCCGGAAAGCGCCGTCGCCGCGGCCTTCGGTGCCGGCGAGACGCAGCTGGCGGTCCGCGGCGGCGAACTGCTGGCGCCCCGGCTGGAACGGCTCGCCGACGAGCTGCGGCCGCCGGCCGGCTCCTGGCGGCTGCACAGCGGCCAGGGCGCCCTGCGAGACCTGTCCTTGGGCGCGGCGCCGGAGGCCGACCGGCCGCTGGCCGCCGGTCAGGTGCGGGTCGCCGTCCGGGCGGCCGGGGTGAACTTCCGCGACATCATGGTCGCGCTGGGCCTGGTGCCCGAGGGTGACCGGGCGATCGGCGCCGAAGCCGCGGGCGTGGTCGTCGAGATCGGCCCGGACGTCCGAGGCCTGGCGCCGGGCGACGCCGTCCTGGGCCTGTTCTCCGGCGCGTTCGGCCCGGTGGCGGTCACCGACCACCGGATGCTGGCGCGGATCCCGCACGGCTGGTCCTACGCCCAGGCCGCCGCGACCCCGGTCGCGTTCCTGACCGCCTGCTACGCGCTCACCGACCTCGCCGGTGTCCGACCAGGGGAGTCGGTGCTGGTGCACGCCGCGGCGGGCGGGGTGGGCATGGCCGCCGTGCAGTTCGCGCGGCAGCTGGGCGCGGAGGTGTACGCGACGGCGAGCCCAAGCAAGTGGGACGCCTTGCGGTCGCTGGGACTGCCGGACGACCACATCGCCTCGTCCCGGGACCTCGAATTCGAAACGAAGTTCCCCCCGGTGGACGTCGTGCTCAACTCGCTGGCGAACGAGTTCGTCGACGCGTCACTCCGGCTGCTGCGCCCGGGTGGGCGGTTCCTCGAAATGGGTAAGACCGACATCCGCGAACCCGCCGACGTCGCCTACCGGGCGTTCGACCTGGCCGAAGCCGGGCCGGAGCGGATCGGGCGGATGCTGGCCGACGTGCTGGCGAGGCTCGAGGCCGGACAGTTGCTTCCGTTGCCCGCCAAGCTGTGGGACGTCCGCCAGGCGCGGGAGGCGTTCCGGTTCGTGGCGCAGGCCCGGCACGTGGGCAAGGTCGTGCTGACCGTGCCGCCGCCGCTCGACCCGAAGGGCACGGTGCTGATCACCGGCGGCACCGGCACCCTCGGGCGCCGGATCGCCGAGCACCTGGTGGCCGAACACGGCGTGCGGCACCTGCTGCTGACCGCGCGCCGCGAGGACCACGCGCCGGTGGAGGTGGACGCCGAGGTGGTCGTCTGCGACGTCGGCGACCGCGCCGACGTCGAGCGGATGCTCGCGCGGATCCCCGCCGAGCGCCCGCTGACCGCGATCGTGCACGCGGCCGGGGTGCTGGACGACGGCGTCATCGAGTCGCTGACGCCGAGCCGGCTGGACCGGGTTTCGCGGCCGAAAGCCGAAGCGGCCTGGCACCTGCACGAGCTCACCCGCGAGCTGGACCTGGCCGCGTTCGTGCTGTTCTCCTCCAGCGCGGGCGTCCTCGGCTCCGCAGGCCAGGGCAGCTACGCCGCGGCGAACACCTCCCTGGACGCGCTCGCGGCGCACCGGCAGGCGCGGGGACTGCCCGCGGTCTCGCTGGCCTGGGGCCTGTGGGCGGACGAAAGCGGGATGACCGCCACCGCGGACACCGCGCGACTGTCCCGGTCCGGACTCGAGGGCTTGTCCACCGCGGAAGGGCTGGCGCTGTTCGACGCCGCGCTGGCGGCCGGCCTGCCGATGGTGGTTCCCGCGAAGCTGGCGCCGCGGGCACGGGTCCCACGCCGGACCGTCCGGTCCGATGTGGACGGTCTACGGCGACGGCTGGCCGGCCTGCCCGCGGCCGACCAGGAGAAGACCCTGGTGGAACTCGTGCGCGGCCACGCGGCCGCCGTGCTCGGCCACGCCGGGCCCGAGGCCGTGGCGCCGGAGCAGGCGTTCCTGGAGGTCGGGATCGACTCGCTGACCGCGATGGAGCTGCGCAACAGCCTCAACGCGGCGACCGGCCTGCGGCTGCCGGCCAGCGCGGTGTTCGACCACCACACCCCGGCCGGGCTCGCCCGGCACCTGCTGGCCGAACTCGGCACGGAAGCGCCCGCGACGACGGACCTGCTCGGCGACCTGTTCCGCCAGGCCGTCGCGGACGGACGTGTACCGGAAGGCCTCGAGCTGCTCAAGGCGGCCGGCGGGTTGCGGCCCACCTTCACCTCGGCGGTGCGACCTCCGCGGCAGGTGCCCCTGGCCACCGGCCCGAACCCGACCGGCCTGCTCTGCTTCCCGTCCCCGATGGTGATGGGCGGCGTCCAGCAGTACGCCCGGCTGGCCGCGCACTGGCGTGCCGTGCGCGCGGTGCAGGCCATGCCGGTGCCGGGCTTCACCGGCGCCGAGCCGCTACCGGCCACAGTGGACGCTCTGGCCGGCGTGCTCGCCGAAGCCGCGCTGAGCCAAGGCGATCCACGCGGGCAGGTGCTGCTGGGCTACTCCTGGGGCGGCCTGCTCGCGCTGGCCACCGCGAGCGCGTTGGAACAGCGAGGAGTCCGGCCCGCGGGGGTCGTGCTGCTCGACACGTATACCGGCGAGGTCGACGGGCTTTTCGAGAACCTGTTGCAGGGACTGCTGGACCGAGAACCGCTGTTCGGCCCGTTCACCGGCACCCGGCTGTCGGCGATGGGCCAGTACCTCCGGCTGCTCGGCGGACACCGGCCGCCGGAGATCACCGCACCTGTGCTTTTCGTACGGCCCGAGGGCTCGGCCGGTCTGCGGCCGGGCTGGCCCACGGTGCTGGACGTGCCCGGCGACCACTTCACGATGGTGCAGGAGCACGCCGGCGACACCGCACGCGCGATCGAGGAATGGTTGGGAGAGTTCGATGAAGGTTCTGTTCACGACGCTGGCGGCGAACGCGCACCTGTACAACCTGGTGCCGATGGCGTGGGCGCTGCGCGCGGCCGGTCATGACGTCCGGATCGCGGCCCAGCCGGATCTCACCGACGCCATCGTCCACACCGGACTGCCGGCGGTCGCGGCCGGTCCGGCGCTGGACCTGGCCGGGCTGAGCCGCCAAGCTCAGAAACGGCCGGCCAATAAGACCGTCTTCGGCTCGGAGTTCGACATCACCGAGACCCGGGAGGACCGGCTCACCCTGGACTACGTCCGCGGCGTGTTCACGACGTGGTGCTCGATCGGGCTGGAGCGGCTCGCCCACGAAGCGGTGCTCGACGACCTGGTCGGGTTCGCCCGGGCGTGGCAGCCGGATCTGGTCGTCTGGGACGCGCTGACGTACCTGGGGCCGATCGCGGCGCGAGCCAGCGGTGCGGCGCACGTCCGGATGCTGTTCGGGCTCGACCACTGGGCCCGCATGCGCGGCCGGTTCTTCGCACTGGGCGGCGCCGGCGGAGCGGATCCGATGGCGGAGTGGCTGTCGGGCAAGCTGGACCGGTACGGCTGCACGTTCGACGAGGAACTGGTCCTCGGGCAGCGCACGATCGACCCGCTCCCGCCGTGGACCCGGTTCCCGGTCGGCGTGGACTACCTCCCGGTGCGCCACGTGCCCTACAACGGCCCGTCGGAGGTACCGTCGTGGCTGTCCGAGCCGCCCGCAAGGCGCCGGGTCTGCGTCACCCTCGGCATGTCCCGGCGCGACCTGTGGGGCGAGGACCGGTTCTCGGTCGACGACCTGTTCGACGCGGTGGCCGGCCTGGACGTCGACGTGGTCGCGACGCTGACCGCCCGGCAGGTTTCGGCGGCCTCGGCGGCACCGGCCAACGTGCGGTTGTTCGACTTCGTGCCGTTGGACGCGCTCCTGCCGACGTGTGCGGCGGTCCTCCACCACGGCGGCGCGGGCACGACCGGGAACGCCGTGGTGCACGGGGTGCCGCAGCTGGTGATCCCGGGCAACATGTGGGACAAGGCCGGTCTGGCCGATCTGCTGGCCGACCAGGGAGCCGGTCTGGTGCTGGACCCCGAGCAGGTCACCGCCGGGCACCTGCGTGCACAGCTGTTGAGGCTGCTCGACGAGCCGTCGTTCGCCGCGTCGGCGGAGAAGGTGCGGGCGCAGATCGAGGAGATTCCCACGCCGGCCCGGATCGTGCCGGAGCTGGAACGGCTGGCGAGCGTCTGAGGTCGTGGGGGTGTAAAACGGTTGGTAAAAGGTTTATGCCGCAACACCAGCCGCCGCAGGCCACCCCCCGCGGGCGGGCGGGGGCGGCGCGAGCGAGCGGGCCGGTCGGATGGTTT
>NZ_JAPZLD010000070.1:0-44998 GCF_030182635.1 Amycolatopsis ponsaeliensis | reverse complement strand
AGTGAGAAACAGGGTTCTAACCCTGTTTCTCACTCACGACGGGGTCAGTCCAGGCGCTCGATGATCGTCGCGTTGGCGAGGCCGCCCGCCTCGCACATCGTCTGCAGGCCGTAGCGGCCGCCGGTCTGCTCCAGCACCGACAGCAGCGTGGTCGCCAGGCGTGCGCCGCTGCCGCCGAGCGGGTGGCCGAGCGCGATCGCGCCGCCGTTGACGTTGACCTTCGCCAGGTCGGCGCCGATCTCGGCCTGCCAGGCGAGCACGACGCTCGCGAACGCCTCGTTGACCTCGAAGGCGTCGATGTCGCCGACCGAAAGCCCGGCGCGCGCCAGGACCTTGCGGGTGGCCGGGATGACGCCGGTCAGCATGTACAGCGGGTCGTCGCCGACGACGGCGAAGCTGTGGATCCGGGCCCGCGGCCGCAGTCCGAGCGCCTTCGCCGTCTCGGAGCTGGTGATCATCAACGCGGCGGCGCCGTCGTTGATCGGCGACG
Source organism: Amycolatopsis ponsaeliensis (assembly GCF_030182635.1). NCBI lineage: Bacteria > Bacillati > Actinomycetota > Actinomycetes > Pseudonocardiales > Pseudonocardiaceae > Amycolatopsis > Amycolatopsis ponsaeliensis. The sequence continues at coordinate 44,508 of NZ_JAPZLD010000070.1, read as the reverse complement.
AGTTGCCCGCGGTGACGTGCCAGCCGAGGTCCGGGAACCGCTGCTCCCAGACGTCCGCCCGGAACGCGGGCTTCAGCCCGGCGAGGATCTCCGGCGTGGTGCCCGGCCGGACCGTCTCGTCGGTCGTGACGTCGGCGAGCACGCCGTCGGGACCGGGCGCCTTAAGCGGCGCGACCTCGCCGGCGAACTTCCCGTCCGCCCACGCCTTCGCGGCCCGCTGGTGGCTCTCGGCGGAGAACTCGTCCAGCTGCGCCCGGCTCAAGCCCCACTTCGCGGCGATCAGTTCCGCGCTGATGCCCTGCGGCACCAAGCCGTCGGGGTAGCGGGCGGCGACCTGCGTGCCGAACGGGTCGCGCCCGGCCACCTGGCTGCCCATCGGCACCCGGCTCATCGACTCGACCCCGGAGGCGATCACGACGTCGTACGCGCCGGCGATGACACCCTGCGCGGCGAAGTGGACGGCCTGCTGGCTGCTGCCGCACTGCCGGTCGACGGTCACCGCGGGCACCGACTCCGGCAGACCTGCGGCGAGCGCGGCCCAGCGGGCGGTGTTCATGCTCTGCTCGCCGATCTGGCCGACCGCGCCGCTGATCACGTCGTCGACCCGGCCCGGATCGACGCCGGTGCGCTCGACGAGCGAGCGGAGCGCGTGGGCGTGCAGGTCGACCGGGTGCACCCCGGCGAGCGTTCCGCTCGGCTTGCCCTTGCCGATCGGGGTCCGTACCGCGTCGACGATCACCGCGTCCGTCATGGCGTCTGCCTCCTCGCAGATCGGGGATACGTTCGGTATACGCCGGGTAAGTTGGATTCCACAACTCGCTTGTTCGCCAGGTCACACCCGGTCGACGTGCTAGGTTGGATTTTCAACCCCATGGGAGGTGGCATGGTCCGGCGTGGTCGGGAGTGTTCGGTCGCCGAGGCCCTGGAGGTCGTCGGCGAACGCTGGAGCCTGCTCGCGCTGCGCGAGATCATGCTGGGGGAGCGGCGTTTCAACCAGATCGCCGAGAACACCGGCGCCAGCCGCGACATCCTGGCCGCGCGGCTGCGCAAGCTCGTCGACGCGGGCGTGCTCGAGAAGGTCCAGTACGAGGCCCACCCGCCGCGCCACGAGTATTACCCGACCGAGGCCGGCCGCGCGCTGCAGCCGATCCTGCTCGGCCTGATGGCCTGGGGCGACAAGTACGTCCACCAGGGCGAACCGCCCACGCTGTGGCGTCACGCCTGTGGTGAGGTGCTGGAACCGGCGACCGTCTGCGCCCACTGCGGCGAGCCGGTCAACGCCCCGGGCACCCACGCGATCCGCCTGGGCGCCGTCCACTCCTGACTCCGACCTCCGAAAGGCCTCCTCGCATCCCCCGCGAGGAGGCCTTTCCGGCGTTTGGGCGTTGACTTGAGACCCCGGTCACTGTAAGTCTTGAACGAATCAGTGCAAGAACCTGACAACAGTGCGAGAAATTGCGGCAGGCGTCAGGAAGATCCCGCCCAGCCCCTCGAAGAAGAGGTGCCCATGACGGTTGCCCCGTGGTGCTCGCGTGCGCCCCCGGACCGGGTCCGCGCGTCCCCGTTCCCCGGTTTCCGCCGTCCCGCCGCCCACGGGACGTGCGAGCTCGAGTCGTCTCCCCTCCCTCCCCGGATCAGAGGAAACCCATGAGCACGAAGCGACTTCTGTCGCGCGCGGCGACCTACGCCGCCCTGTCCCTCCTCCTGGCCGCACCCGCCGTGGCCGCGAGCGGCGTCCCGGCCGCCGCGCCCGCCGTCCAGCCGGCCGCCCAAGCCGCGGCCGCGACCTACACCGCGAGCAGCCAGCTCGCCGGCTACCCCGTCTCGAACGTCGGCGACGGCAACCAGGCGTCCTACTGGGAGAGCACGAACAACCAGTTCCCGCAGTGGGTCCAGGCCGACCTCGGCGCGGCCACGAACGTCGCCCAGCTCGTGCTCAAGCTGCCGACCGGCTGGGAGGCCCGCACCGAGACCTTCAGCGTGCAGGGCAGCACCAACGGCACCAGCTTCAGCGACTTGAAGGCCTCGGCCGGGTACCGGTTCGACCCCGCCAGCGGCAACACCGTGACCGTGGACGTCACCGGGAACACCCGGTACGTCCGGCTCAACGTCACGGCCAACACCGGCTGGCCCGCCGCGCAGCTGTCGGAGTTCGAGGTGCACGGCCCGGCAGGCGGGGACACGCAGCCGCCGTCCGCGCCCGGCAACCTCGCCTACACGCAGCCGGCGAGCGGCCAGATCCGGCTCACCTGGTCGCCCTCGACCGACAACACCGGGGTCGCCGGTTACGACGTCTACGCCAACGGGCAGCTCCGCGGCAGCGTCGCCGGGACCGTCCTGAACTACACCGACAACCAGCCGGACGGGACGACCGTCGCCTACTTCGTCCGCGCTCGCGACGCCGCGGGCAACCAGTCCGGGGACAGCAACACCGTGACCCGCAACGGCACCCAGGCCGGGACGAACCTGGCGCTGGGCAAGCCGATCACGGCGTCCTCGACGGAGTTCACCTTCGTCGCGGCCAACGCCAACGACAACTCGCTCACCACGTACTGGGAGGGCGGCGGCGGGACCTACCCGAACCTGCTGACCGTCGCGCTCGGCTCGAACGCCGACCTGAACCAGGTCGTCGTGAAGCTCAACCCCGACGCGTCCTGGGGCCCGCGGACCCAGACGATCGCGGTCGAAGGCCGTGACCAGGCTTCGAGCGCGTTCACCACGCTGTCGGCCGCGCAGACCTACAGCTTCAGCCCGTCCTCCGGCAACACCGTGACGATCCCGCTGAGCGGCCGGGCCGCCGACGTCCGCCTGCGCGTCACCGCCAACTCCGGCGCGGGCGGCGGGCAGGCCGCGGAGTTCCAGGTCTTCGGCGTCCCCGCGCCGAACCCCGACCTGACGATCTCGGGTGTGTCCTGGTCGCCGCAGAACCCCGTCGAGACCGACGCGATCACCGCGTCGGCGACCGTCCGCAACGCCGGGACGGCGGCCTCGGGCGCGACGAACGTGAACCTCTACCTGGGCACGACCAAGGTCGGCACGGCGAACGTCGGCGCACTCGCCGCCGGCGCTTCGACGACCGTGTCGGCGAACATCGGCACCCGGGACGCGGGCAGCTACCAGCTGACGGCCAAGGTCGACGAGGCCAACGCCGTCATCGAGCAGGACGAGGCCAACAACTCCTACACCGGTTCGACGGCGCTGGTCGTCAGCCCGGTGCAGAGCTCCGACCTCGTCGCGGCCACCGCGTGGTCGCCGAACAACCCGTCCGCGGGCAACACCGTCACGTTCACCACGACCCTGCGCAACCAGGGCACGGTCGCCTCGGCGAGCGGCGCCCACGGCATCACGGTGACGATCGCCGACCAGAACGGCACCGTCGTCAAGACGCTGAGCGGGACGTACACGGGCGCCATCGCCGCCGGGGCCACCGCGGCGCCGGTGACCGTCGGCACCTGGACCGCGGCCAACGGCCGGTACAGCGTCAAGACGGTCGTCGCGAACGACGCCAACGAGCTGCCGGTGAAGCAAGCCAACAACACCAGCACGCAGGCGTTGTTCGTCGGCCGGGGCGCGAACATGCCCTACGACATGTACGAGGCCGAGGACGGCGTCGTCGCGGGCGGGGCGTCGGTGGTCGGCCCGAACCGCACGATCGGCGACCTCGCGGGCGAGGCGTCGGGCCGCAAGGCCGTGACGCTGAACTCGACCGGCTCGTCGGTGGAGTTCACCACCCGCGCGTCGACCAACACCCTGGTCACGCGGTTCTCCATCCCGGACTCCGCGGGTGGCGGCGGGCAGAACTCGACGCTGAACGTCTACGTCGACGGCACGTTCCTCAAGGCCATCGACCTGACCTCGCACTACGCGTGGCTCTACGGCGCCGAAACCGGTCCGGGCAACTCGCCGGGCGCCGGGCCGCGTCACATCTACGACGAGGCCAGCGCGATGCTCGGCACGACCGTGCCCGCCGGGCACAAGATCAAGCTGCAGAAGGACGCGGCCAACAGCACGAACTACGCGATCGACTTCGTGAACTTCGAGCAGGCCACCGCGACCGCCAACCCGGACCCGGCGCACTTCGCGGTGCCCACCGGGTTCACGCAGCAGGACGTCCAGGCCGCCCTGGACAAGGTCCGGCAGGACACCACCCTCACCGGCGTCTACCTGCCGGCCGGGGACTACTCGCTGTCCGGCAAGGTGAACGTCTACGGCAAGGCCATCACGCTGATCGGCGCCGGGCCGTGGTTCACGAAGTTCTCCGCGCCCGCCGGGCAGGAGAACACCGACATCGGCTTCGACGTCCAGCCGACCGCCAACGGGTCGACGGTCAGCGGGTTCGCCGTGTTCGGGAACTACACCTCCCGCATCGACGGCCCCGGCAAGGTGTTCAACCTGGCCAACGTCGCGAACCTGACGATCGACAACATCTGGGTGGAGCACCAGGTGGTCATGGTGTGGGGCACCAACGTGGACAACACCACGATCAAGAACTCCCGGATCCGCGACACCTACGCCGACGGGATCAACCTCACGAACGGGAGCACCGGAAACCACGTCGTCAACGACGAAGCCCGGTCCACCGGTGACGACAGCTTCGCGCTGTTCGCCGCCACGGACATCAACCAGGGCAACCAGTACGACAACGTGTTCGAGAACCTGACCGCGCTCACCCCGTGGCGCGCGGCCGGGCTGGCGGTGTACGGCGGGTACAACAACACCTTCCGCAACCTCTACATCGCGGACACTCTGACGTACTCGGCGATCACGATCAGCTCGCTCGACTTCGGCTACCCGTTCCTCGGGTTCGGGCCGCAGCCGACGACGGTCCAGAACGCCTCGCTCGTCCGGGACGGTGGCCACTTCTGGGGCCAGCAGACGTTCCCGGCGATCTGGCTGTTCTCCGCGTCCAAGGAGTTCCGCGGCATCCGGGTGTCCGACGTGGACATCCAGAGCCCGACCTACAGCGGCATCATGTTCCAGACCAACTACGTCGGCGGGCAGCCGCAGAACACGGTCCAGGACACGGTGCTGACGAACGTGTCGATCACCGGCGCGCACCGCAGCGGTGACGCCTTCGACGCCAAGTCGGGGATCGGGATCTGGGCCAACGAGCTGCCGGAACCGGGGCAGGGCCCGGCCGTCGGCTCGGCGACCTTCACCGGGCTGACGCTGAGCGACAACGACCAGGACATCCGCAACACGACGTCCACCTTCACCATCAACCGCACCTGACGCAGATCTGATCAAAAGCATGCCGTCAAGGCCACCTTACGGGCGACAGACGCCCGTAAGGTGGCCTTGACGGCATCACAGCGGGAGGCGGCTCGTGCGGATCCTGGTCACCGGCGGGACCGGCCAGCTCGGCAGGCCGGTCGTGGAACGGCTGCGCGCGGCGGGGGAGGAGGTCCGCGTGCTGAGCCGGCGGGCCGCGCCCGGCGTGGTGCCCGGCGACCTGCGGACCGGGCGCGGCATCGACAGCGCGGTGGCCGGGGTGGACGTGGTCGTCCACTGCGCCACCGACTTCTTCGGCCGGGAGACGGACTTCGCGCGCACGCTCGTCGAGGCGGCGCGCTGGGCCGGTGGGGCGCACCTGGTGTACGTCTCGATCGTCGGCGTCGACCGCGTCCCGCTCGGCTACTACCGGGCGAAGCTCGAAACCGAGGAGTTCCTCGCCGCGTCCGGGCTGCCGGTCACGATCCAGCGGGCCACGCAGTTCCACGCGCTGGTCCGGACGCTGTTCGCCGGCGCGGCCCGGCTGCCGGTGGTCCCGGTGCCCCGGGTGTCGTTCCAGCCGGTCGACGTCCGCGACGTCGCCGGGCGGCTCGCGGAACTGGCCCTGGGCGACCCGGCGGGCCGCGCGGAGGACTTCGGCGGCCCCGAGGTCCTTGTCGCGGCCGAGCTGGCACAGGCGGTGGTGGAAGCCAGCGGCCGACGCCGGCGGATCGTCCCGGTGAGCGTGCCGGGGGAGGCGTTCCGGGCTTACGCCGGCGGCGGCCATCTGGCGCCGGAGCACCTCGACGGGAAGATCACGTTCGCGGAGTACCTGGCCGAGCAGGCCGACGCGGGTGTGCTGCGCTACCGGAAGCGTTAGGCGTCACCAGCAGTTTGAGCACGTCGCTGAACAGCGTCGGCGGGACGGCCGCCGCATCGATGCCACGCTCGACGGCCAGGCCGTTCGACAGCGCCAGGACCACCACCGCGAGGTGCTCCGGCGCCAACGGGAGCTCGACGCCGTGCAGAGCAGCCGCCTTGCTGATCGCCGCGGTGACCGCCTCCCTCAGGCGGGCGCGGCGCTCGGCGAGTCCGTTGTGGACGGCCGGGTTGCGCATCGCCAAGCCCCAGTACTCGAGCAGCAGCCGGTGCCACGTCGCGTCGGCTTCGATGCCCGTCAGGAGCCGGGCGCCGGCTTCCGTGGTGGCCTCCTCGAGGTCGGCCAGGTCGGCGAACGCCGTCGTCGCGCGTTCCATCCGCTCGACCATGTGCTCTTCCATGATCGTCAGCACCAGGTCATCGCGGCCGGCGAAGTTCGAGTAAACCGCTCCCTTGGTGAGCCCGGCTTCGGCCGCGATGTCGTTGAGCGACGTCGTGGCGATGCCCTGGCGGGCGAACACCGCGGTGGCGGCGTCGATGATCCGCCGCCGGGTCTCGGCGCGGCTCGGGCGGCGGCGCGGGGAGCCGGTCATGGGGCGCAACGGTACAACCTCGCCCACGCGGAGGGGATTCGTTGACCGTGACCGGCGTCACGTGGTAACTCCTTCACTCGATACCGGTCGGTATCGAAACCGGGAGGTCCCGTGCACACTGTCAACGCCGACACTCGCCGAACCCTCGTCGCCACCGCTGCCGCCGTCCTGGCCGCGGCGGCCCTGACCGCCGCCACCCCCGCCGCTTCGGCGGCCGCCCTGCCCCCGCACCCCGCCGCCGATCCGTTCTACGCGCAGCCGTCGCCGTTTCCGGACGTCGCGCCCGGCACGGTCCTCGACTCGCGCCCGATCACGATCCGGGCGCTCACCCTGCCGGTGCCGATCCGGGCGTGGCAGGTCAAATACCGCTCGTCGGACACCCGCGGCGGCGCGATCGCCGACGTCGCGACGATCATGCAGCCGCTCTCACCGCCCGCCGGCCCGCGGACGCTCGTCTCCTACCAGACCGCGCAGGACGGGCTCAGCCTCGACTGCGCGCCGTCGTACGTACTGGCCACCGGGACCGCGCTGCCCGCCGAGGAACTGGCGCTGATGGTGCCGCTGCTCGCCGCGGGCCACACCGTCGTGACCGCCGACTACGAAGGCCCGGACTCCGAGTGGACCGCCGGCCTGAACACCGCGCACGGCGTCATCGACGGCATCCGCGCGGCCCAGTCGTTCGCGCCCGCCGGGCTCGCCGGGGCGTCGACGCCGACCGCGTTGATGGGCTACTCGGGTGGCGCGCTGGCCAGCCAGTGGGCGAACGAGGTGCAGCCGTCGTACGCGCCGGAGCTGAAGTTCGCCGGGGTCGCCGCGGGCGGCGTGCCGGCCGACATCGAGTACGTCGCGCGCCGGATCGACGGCGGGCCGCTGTCGGGGATCTACATCGGCGCGGCCGTCGGGCTCAGCCGCGCCTACCCGGAGATCGACACGGACACGCTGCTGAACGACCGCGGGAAGCGCGCCTTCGCCGAGGTCGGGAAGCAGTGCATCAGCCAGTTCAGCGTCACGCAGGCGTTCAAGCGGATGTCCGGCTACACGACCGTGCCGCAGCTGCTGGACGTCCCCGCGGTGCGGAAGGTGATCTCGGAGAACGTGATGGGCACCCGGAAACCCGGCTCGCCGACGTACTTCTACCAGGGCATCTTCGACGAGCTGGCGCTCACGCCGCCGGTCGACGCGCTGGTGCGGAAGTACTGCGCGGAAGGCGTCACGATGCAGTACGACCGGATCCCGATCGGCGACCACGTGACGGTCGCGGTCCAGGGTGCGCCCGGCGCGCTGGCCTACGTCCACGACCGGCTGGCCGGGAAGCCCGCGCCGCACAACTGCTGATGTCTCGTATGTAATCGGATTAATTACGAAGAATCTTGACCTCGGATCCGGATAGGTCATATGTTTGGCGGGCTGCACGCCGGTCCCCGCCTTCAACGCCGAACGGATCCGACATGTCGAACCCTTCCCTCCCGCCCTCGCGCCGCACCTTCCTCAAGCTCGGTGGCGCGGTCGGCGCCGGGATCGCCCTCAGTGGCGTTCGTCCTTTCACCGCAAGCGCAGACGTCGTGCGCCCGGCTGACGCGGAGCTCGTTCCCGACAGCCGGGCGACGACGCTGTGGTACCCGGCGCCCGCCGCCGAGGACAAGATCATCGAGCAGGGCCTGCCGATCGGGAATGGTCGGATCGGTGCCCTGGTCGGTGGCGACCCGGCCGCCGACTTCCTCTACCTGGCCGACGCGTCACTGTGGACCGGCGGCGCCAACGACGTCCTCGAGGACGACGGCCAGTTCCCCTACGAGCGCGAGAAGTTCGGCACTCTCGGCCTGCTGGCGAAGGTGCGGATCTCGGTCCCCGCGCACACCGGCGTGACCGACTACCGCCGGACGCTCGACCTGAGCAACGGCCTCGTCGTGATCACCTACCGGCACCATGGCGTGCTCTACCGCCGTGAGTACTACGCGAGCCACCCCGACGACGTCGTGGTCGTGCGGCTCAGCGGTGGTCCGATGACCGGCTCGGTCTCGCTCGAACCCACTCGCGGCGAAGCGATGTCCGGCACCGCCGCGTTCACCGGCACCTTCGACAACGGCCTGAAGTACGCGTGCGCCGTGGCCGGTGGCGTGACTTTCAGCGGGAGCCGTGACGTCGTCATCGTGCTCAGCGGCGGCACGAACTACGTGCCCGACGCGGCCCGGAAGTTCCTCGACGCCTCACTCGACCCGCTGGCGCTGGCGAAGCAGAAGGCGTCGAAGGCCCTGCGGGCCGGGGGAGGGGCACTGCTGGGGACGCACGTCGCCGACTACCGGCGGCTCTACGACCGGATGACCGTCGACCTGGGACAGTCGCCGCCGGCGAAGCGCGCGCTGGACTCGTGGTCGCGGCTGCTGGCCCGCCACGACGACCCGGCGACGCCCGACCCGGAACTGGAGGCGAGCTACCTGCAGTTCGGGCGGTACCTGACGATCACCGGCTCGCGCGACGGCCTGCCGATGGGCCTGCAAGGGCTGTGGCAGAACAACAACACGCCCGACTGGATGAGCGACTACCACACCGACATCAACGTCCAGATGAACTATTGGCTGGCCGACCGCGCGGCCCTGCCCGGGAGCTTCACTGCCCTGGCCGACTACTGCCTCGCGCAGCTTCCCGTGTGGACGGACAGCACGAAACGGCTGTTCAACGACCCGCGCAACAGGTTCCGGAACACCAGCGGCAAGATCGGCGGCTGGGCGGTCGCGTTCTCGACCAACATCTACGGCGGCTCCGGCTGGTGGTGGCACCCCGCCGGCAACGCCTGGCTGTGCAACTCGCTGTGGGACCACTACGCGTTCACCCAGGACAAGGCGTACCTCGCCCGGATCTACCCGTTGCTCAAGGGTGCGGCCGAGTTCTGGGAGGCACGGCTGGTCCCGCTGACGGTCGACGGCCGCGAGGTGCTCGTGGACGACCACGACTGGTCGCCCGAGCACGGCCCGCAGGACACCCTCGGGAACACCTACTCGCAGGAGATCGTCTGGGACCTGTTCGAGCACTACCGCGACGCCGTCGCGGTGCTGGGCCGGGATCGTGCCTACGGCGACCGGATCGCCGGGCTGCAGAAGAAGCTGTACCTGCCGAAGGTCAGCCCGGCGACGGGCTGGCTCGAGGAATGGATGTCGCCGGACAACCTCGGCGAGACGACGCACCGGCACCTGTCGCCGCTGATCGGCTTCTTCCCGGGCGACCGGATCGCCGCCGACACTTCGCCGCCCGAACTGCTGAGCGGCGTGCGCGAGCTGCTGATCGCCCGCGGGATGGACAGCTTCGGCTGGGCGTGCGCGTGGCGCTCGGCGTGCTGGGCCCGGCTGAAGGACGCCGACAAGGCCTACCAGCTGCTGCTCACGGTCATGCGGCCGTCGGTGGCCAACGGGAACGGCACCGCGCCGAACTTCTTCGACATGTACAGCCAGGGCAGCTACACGATCTTCCAGATCGACGCCAACCTCGGCGCCCCGGCGGCGATGGTGGAGATGCTCGTCTACTCGCGGCCGGGAGTCCTCGAACTGCTGCCGGCGCTGCCCGCGGCGTGGGCCCGGTCCGGCCGGGTGACCGGGATCGGCGCGCGCGGCGGCTTCGAGGTCGATCTGTCCTGGCACGACGGGAAGGTGACGCGGGCGGTGATCCGGAGCGTCGGCGGGACCCGGACCGAGGTGCGCGCGGGCGGCTGGCGTCGCACGATCTCGCTGCGGCCCGGCCAGTCGGTCACGGTCCAGCCAAGTTGAGGAATAACCTCCGGAAACGATGTAGTGTTCAATCACTTTCTTCGGACCGGAGGTCTCACCGTGAACGTCGTCCTGTGGGTCGTGGCGGGTCTGCTCGCCGCGCTGTACTTGGCCGCCGGCGGCATGAAGCTGGTGACGCCGCGGGAGAAGCTGCTGGAAAACCCGAACATGGGCTGGACGGCGGACTTCTCCGACGCGGGCGTGAAGGGGATCGGCGCGGTCGAGATCCTCGGCGCGATCGGGCTGATCCTGCCGTGGGCTCTGGACATCGCGCCGGTGCTCACCCCGCTGGCCGCCACCGGGCTGGCGGTGATCCAGATCGGTGCGATCATCGTGCACGCACGGCGCAAGGAGACCAAGGCGCTGCCGATGAACGTCGTGCTGCTGGTGCTGGCGGCGTTCGTCGCGATCGGCCGGTTCGCCGGCTGAAAGCTCGTTCGGAGGATCGATGACGCTTCCCGGTTACACCGATCACGGTGGCGACGGCCCGGTGGTCGTGCTGCTGCACAGCTTCCTGATGGACGGCCGGATGTTCGCTCCGCAGCTCGCGGCGCTGGAGGGCTTCCGGTGTGTCACGGTCGACGAGCGTGGCCACGGCGGCACGCCCGCCACCGGGCCGTTCGACTACTGGGACGTGGCTCGGGACGTCCTGGCCGTGCTGGACGAGCTCGGCGTCGCGCGTGCGGCGGTCGTCGGGACCAGTCAAGGCGGGTTCGTCGCGCTCCGGATGGCGCTGCTGGCGCCTTCGCGGGTCTCGGCGCTCGCGGTGCTCGGGACGTCGGCGGCCGCGGAAGATCCCGCCGTCGCCGCCGGGTACCGCGCGGTGCTGGACGCGTGGGTGAGCGGTGGCGCGCCGCCCGAGGTGCTCGACGGCGTCGCCCAGATCTGCTTCGGCGGCTTTCCCGTGGACGAGTGGAAGGAACGCTGGACGTCGGTCGCGCCGGATCAGCTGAAGCTGACCATGGGGGCGCTCGTCGACCGCGACTCCGTGCTGTCGCGGGCCGGTGAGATCACGTGCCCGGCGCTGGTGCTGCACGGCACGGCCGACCTCGCCTACCCGGTCGAGCGAGCCACCGAGCTGGCGGACGCGTTGCCCGCGGCCGAGCCCCTGGTCGTCGTCGACGGCGGCGCCCACTTCCTCAGCTACACCCACCCGGACGAGGTGAACCCGGCGCTGGCGAAGTTCCTCGGCGCGCACGCGTAATACCCTGGAGGTCTCAGGGAGGTCGGGTGGACGTCGATCTGCGGAAGCTGCGGTACTTCGTCGCGGTCGCCGAGGAGCTGCACTTCGGCCGGGCCGCCGCGCGGCTGCACATCGCGCAGCCGGTGCTGTCGCGGCAGATCCGCGCCCTCGAAGGTGAGCTTCGCGCGCAGTTGTTCGTGCGGGACAAGCGGTCCACGTCGCTGACCGAGGCCGGTCGTCAGCTGCTGGAGGACGCGCGCCCGCTGCTGGCCTCGGCGTCGGCGCTGCGGCGGCGGGTCGCGACGGCCGCGCGGGGGACGTTCACCGTGGCGTTCATGCCGGGCATCACGGTCACCGACGCGGTCCGCGCGTTTTCCTCGCGGCATCCGGACGTCTCGGTGGACCTGCTGCGCACGACGTGGGACGACCAGACCGAGGTCCTCCACGACGGCCGCGCCGACGTCAGCGTGGTCCGCCTGCCGGTCGACCGGCGCGGGCTGAGCCTGCGGCCGCTGTTCTCCGAGCCGCGCGTGGCGGTCCTGCGAACCGATCACCGGCTGGCCGGCAAGGAGTCGGTGCTCGTCGGCGATCTGGCCGGCGAGCACCTGCTCAACGACCCGGACGCGGTGCCGGAGTGGCGCGACGTCGCGGTCGAGCTGAGGGACGGTGCGGCGCCGCGGCGGCGGGGGTTCCGGAGCGTCGAAGAGAAGCTGGAGCACGTGGCGGCCGGGCGGGGGATCGCGGTGATCCCGCGGTCGACGTCGGAGTACTACACGCGTCCCGACGTCGCGCACGTGCCGGTCGAGGACCTGCCGCCGAACGAGGTGTGCCTGGCGTGGGTCGCGGCACGGCGGTCGCCGTTGATCGTCACGTTCGCTGAGGTTTTGCGTTCGGTATAACCGTATAGCAGTCTGACGGTATGACTCGTTGGGCGACGTTCGACTGTTTCGGCACGCTGGTGGACTGGCGGCACGGCATCGCGACCGGGATCGAGCTGCTGTTCCCGGGCCGGGGTGCGGAGCTGCTGGAGGTCTACAACCGGATCGAACCGCAGGTGCAGGCCGAACAGCCGGTGCGGCGGTACCGGGAGGTGCTCGCGGAGTCGCTGCGGCGGACCGCGGCCGAAGCGGACGTCGAGCTGGTGCCCGACGACGCGTCCGTGCTGGGGACCGGGCTGCCGTACTGGCCGGTGTTCCCCGACGTCCGGCCGGCGCTCACGGCGTTGCGCGAAGCGGGCTGGCGGCTCGCGCTGCTGACGAACTGCGACCGCGACCTGATCGGCGAGACCCAGCGGCGGCTCGTCGTGCCGATCGACGCGACCGTGACGGCCGAGGACGTCGGGTCGTACAAGCCCGGGCACGCGCACTTCACGCGGTTCGCGTCTTCGTTCGGTGCTTCGCGCGAGAACTGGGTCCACATCGCGCAGAGCCACTTCCACGACATGGTGCCGGCGCAGGCGCTCGACATCCGGCGGGTGTGGGTCAACCGGCACGGCGAGGGTCACGACCCGTCGATCGCGGACGCGGTGCTGCCCGGTCTGGACGACCTGGTGGCGACGGTCGAGCGGGTGCACGCGTCCTGATGGTGCTGCAGACGACGAACACCCGCGACGCGCTGGTAGCGGAGGTTCGCCGCCAGATCCTCAGCGGAGTGCTTTCCCCGGGGACCCCGCTGACGGAGCAGGGCCTGGCGACGACGTTCGGCGTGGCGCGCCCGACGGTGCGATCGGCGTTGCAGGAGCTGGTCGCCCGGCACCTGGTGGAGCGGTCCGACGGCCGGTCGCTGCGGGTGGCGGTGTTGACGTCCGCCGATGTCCGGGACCTGTTCACGGTCCGCCTGCCGTTGGAGCTGACGGCGGTGCGGCTACTCGCCGGGCGTTCTTTGGAGGGGGTGTGGGCAGCGCTGTCGGCCCTGGAGGCGCTGCCGGCGGGGGCGGGCTGGAGCGAGCGGGTGGAGGCGCACACGGCGTTCCACCTGGCCCTCGTCGACGCGGCGGGGAGCGTGCGGTTGAGCCGGATTTATCCGCCGCTGCAGGAGGAGATGCAGCTGTGCTTGGCCCGGTTGCGGGGATCGTACCCGGACCCGGCCGAGCTGGCGGCCGAGCACCGGCGGCTGCTGGAGGCGATCGCTTCGGGCAATCGGGCGAGCGCGGAGGCCGAGATGCGCGACCACCTCGAGCGCGCGCGGAGTGGGCTGCTGGACCTCTGAGCGAGGTCGGCGATGCCGGATGGTCTTGAATGAGTCATTCAGGTCCTCCGAAGACCTGAATGACTCATTCAAGACGTGGGGGTGGGCCGCCGACGCGAGACCGCGGTGCCGCGCACCGGCGCTTGGTTTGGTGCGCTTCGGTCGGATTCCGGCGAGGTGCGCTTCCTGCCGTGGTCGGATCCGGGCTGCCGCGAGCAGAGCGCGCGCGGCGATCCTCAACCGCACCCGGTGCTCCGGCAGTTCGCCTTGCCTGGCTTTCAGCAGCCTGCCGCGGAACCGCTGTGCCGGACCTCGGCCCGGTGGCCCGCGAACAATCCGGCCCACAACGCCGCCCAATGCCGAGGCGCCGCACGCACCTCGCGCGGCCGATGGGCCACCGGGGGTGGCCCCGCCCGGTACTCCATCTCCACCCGCACCCAGTCGTAGATCCAGTCGCCTCGCATGTCGTTCCTCACCTAGTTCTTCCGAGGAACCTCACGTTCGTCCTGAGGCGACCGCCGCCGCATCGGGTGATCACGTACCTTCGCGCCGTTCGATCCCTTACCCGCGCAGCTCCCTCAGCGCGTCCAGATGCCGGGGCGTCCACCCCAGCTCGCGCTGCGCCCGGGCCGGCGTCAGCTGCTGGTCCAGCGCGAACGCCTCCGCGATCGGGCCCATCCGCTCCACCGCCTCCGCGAGGGTGAGGCGAGCGATCGGACCACCGGCCGCGAGCGCCGAGACGATGTCCGCGAGCGGCACGTTCTGCCCGCTCACCCCCGCGTACACCGACTTCGCCGGCGCCCCCAGGGCGAGCGCGTACAGCTCGGCGATGTCGGAAGCGTGGACGAGCGCCCAATGGTTACTGCCGTCGCCGATCAGGGGCACCGGGGTGCGGAAGAACGTCTCGATGAGCCCACCGCCGAGGCCGTAGACCAAGCCGGGCATGACGAGCACCGGGTGCCCGCCGTGGGACAGGACGCGCTCCTCGTTCGCGCGGCGCCACGCCGTGATCGGCGGCGGGTTCTGCGGTGCGTCCTCGTCCACGACGCCCGCCGTGTCGCCGTACACCCAGACCCCGCCCGTGTGCACGTACGGCCCGCGATCGCCGAGCCCCTCTTGCAACGCCTCCGCGGCCGCGAGGTCGACCTCCGCCGTGTCGTCGCCGTAGTGCTGGCCGAGGTGGATCACGCCGTCGGCGGCCGCGGCGGCCTCGCGCAGGACGTCGGTGGCGGTCAGGTCGCCGGCGACCGGGGTCGCGCCCAGCTCGGTGAGCACCCGCGCCGACGCGTCGCTGCGCGCCAGGGCGCTCACCTCGTGACCGTGCCGCCTGAGCGCCCGGACCGTCGGACGGCCGACGTACCCGGAGCCGCCCGTCAGGAAGACCTTCATCGTGGGACCTTTCGTGGTCGTCAGTGGTTCCCTTCCGACTCTCGGCGCCGCGGACGCCCGCGTCCAAGACCCTTTCCGGTCGCTGTGATACCCGCAGAGCATTACGCTGGGGCCGTGCCCGCGACCACGTTCCTGTTCGTGCCCGGCGACCGTCCCGACCGCTTCGGCAAGGCTGTGGCCAGCGGCGCCGACGTCGTGATCCTGGACCTCGAAGACGCCGTCGCCCCGGCGGACAAGGATTCCGCGCGCGCCCACGTCGGAACCTGGCTCGAGGACAACGAAGCCATGGTCCGGATCAACGCCCCGGGCACGCCCTGGTTCGACGCCGACGCCGCCCTCGTCATCGCCCGCGGGATCCCGGTGGTCGTGCCGAAGGCCGAGACGCCCGGGGTGCTCGCCGGGTTCCGCGAGGTCGTGGCTCTCGTCGAGACCGCGCGCGGCGTCGAACGCGCAGGGGAGCTGGCCGCCGTCCCGTCGGTCACGCGGCTGGCGTTCGGCAGCGTCGACCTGGCCGCCGAGCTCGGTGTCGCGCCCGAGGACCCGGAGCCGTTCGCCTACGCGCGCTCGCGGCTGGTGATCGCGTCGGCGGCCGCCGGGCTGGCACCTCCGGTGGACGGCGTCACCACGGATCTTCGCGACGACGAAGCCCTTGAGGCTGACGTCCGCTACGCGCGCCGCATGGGTTTCGGCGGCAAGCTGTGCATCCACCCACGCCAGATCGCCCCGGTCCGCGCCGGCTTCGCGCCGACGGACGCCGAGCGGGAGTGGGCGCGCAGGGTGCTCACGGCGGGGGAGTCGGCGTCCACTGTGGACGGCCGGATGGTGGACAAGCCGGTGCTGGACCGCGCCCGGCGGATCTTGGGGGAGTGAAGCCGTGAGCCACCAGGTCGCGCTGCGCCGGCTCCGGTCCGGCGACGACGAGTTCTGCTTCCAGCTGCACCGCAGCGCGCTCGGCGAGTACGTCGACGCGATCTGGGGCTGGGACGAGCCGGTGCAACGCGCGCGCCACGAAAAGAACTTCGACGCCGTCCACACGCAGATCATCACCGTCGACGGCCACGACGCCGGCTCGCTGACCGTCCTGGACACCGGCACCGATGTCGTCCTGGGCCTGATCGAGCTGGATCCGGTCTACCAGGGCCGCGGCTTCGGCGGGCACATCGTGCGGGCCCTGGTCGCCGAAGCGGCGTCGCGCGGTCAGGACGTCGTGCTCGAAGTCCTCGACGTCAACACGCGCGCGAAGGCGTTCTACGAGCGGCTCGGCTTCGTCGAGACCGGCCGCCCGCGGGCGCACAAGATCGCGATGCGCTACACGGCGCCCTGACGCCGCAACGCTTCCGCGTCGAAGCCGAACTCCGTCAGGACCGCGTCGGTGTGCTCGCCGAGCGCCGGCACCGGATCCATCCGCGGCGCGCGGCCGGGCACCGTGATCGGCGGCAGCGTGGCCCGGATCGGCCCGCCCGGCGTCGAGACGTCCACGAAGCGATCACGGGCCGTCAGCTGCGGGTGGGCCAGGACGTCGGGCAGCTCGCGACGGCGCGCGTGCGCGATCCGGCCCCGGCGCAGCCGCTCCTCCAGCTCGGTGCCGGTCAACCGCGCGAAGATCGTGTCGATCGCCCGTTCCAGGGCCGGGCGGTGGGCGACGCGGGCGCTGCCGGCCGCGAACCGCTCGTCGGTCACCCACTCCGGCCGCTCGACCGCGTGCTCGCAGAACGCCGCCCACTCGCGTTCGTTCTGCACCGCCAGCACCACCTCGGTCCCGTCGCCCGCGGCGAAGGTGCCGTACGGCGCGATCGCCGGGTGGCTCGTGCCGGTCCGCGGCGGGGGCGTGCCGCCGTAGCCCGCGTAGTAGAGCGGGAACCCCATCCACTCGACCAGCGAGTCGAACAGGCTGATCTCGAGCTGGGTGCCCTGCCCGGTGCGCTCGCGGTCGTACAGCGCCGAGAGGATGCCGGAGAACGCGTACATCCCGGCGCCGATGTCCGCCGCCGGGATGCCGCTCTTGGCCGGCTCGGCCTCGGACCCCGTCACCGAGACCAGGCCGGCTTCGGACTGGATGAGCAGGTCGTACGCCTTCGCGTCGCGGTACGGCCCGCTCGAGCCGTAGCCCGACACCGAGCACGTGATCAGCCGCGGCCGCGTGGCGCGCAGCGCGGCGGCCCCGAGGCCGAGCCGCTCCGCGACGCCGGGGGCGAAGTTCTGCACGAACACGTCGGCCCGGTCCAGCAACGCCGCCATGACCGGTGCCGCCGCGTCGCTCTTGAGGTCGAGCGTGACGCTCTCCTTGGACCGGTTCAGCCACACGAAGTGGCTCGACTGGCCGTGCACGGTTTCGTCGTACGCGCGGGCGAAGTCGCCGCTGCCCGGACGCTCGATCTTGAGCACCCGGGCGCCCAGGTCGGCCAGGTGCCGGGTGGCCAGCGGCGCGGCGACCGCCTGTTCGCAGGACACGACCGTGACGCCGTCGAGGGGCAGGGAGCGCATGGCCGCATCCTGCCACCCGGGTCAGAGCGCGCGGGCGATGGCGATGTTCCCGGCGAGCCGTTCGCCGGCCTCGTAGACCATGTACTCGCGTCCCTGGTAGGTGCCGAAGCTCGGGGCCGCCGACCGGCCGTTGTCCGGGGCGCCGGCGAGCGGGGTGTGGAAGGTGCCGAGGTGGTTCCGCTTCGAGAAGTCGTTGCCGACCTCGGTGATCATCAGCTTCCCGCCGTGCGCGATGTCGGTGTTGTAGACGACGTACGTGCTGTTGTTGCGGTACAGCAGGTGTGGGCCGCCGATGTCGTTCGCGCCGACGTCGGTGTGGCGCACGAGCGGCGTCTGGGAGAACGTCCAGTTCAGTGCGTCGGGTGACCAGCCCCAGCCGATGTCGCGGTGGTTGGTGGTGTTGTTGAGCATGAACACCATGACGTAACGGGCGTTCTTCGCCGGCAGGTCCTGGCGGAAGACCCGTGCGTAGGACGTCTCGGTGGTGCCCGCGGGCTGCAGGCGGGTCGACAGGACCTCCTTCTCGTAGGTGAAGTGGATGCCGTCGGCCGAGCTGGCGAGGCGCGTGACGGTGTTTTCGCCGTGGAAGTAGAGGTAGATCCGGTTGACGTCGTCGTTCCACAGGGCGTGCGGGGAGGAGACGTGGCTGACGGAGTACTCGCCGGGCCAGGAGTTCTTGACGATCGGGTTGCCCGCGTACTCGGTGAACTCCTCGTCGAGGGAGTTCGCGTACGCCAGGCAGATCCCGCCCGGCGCGTCGTGCGGGGCGTAGTAGAGGTAGTACGCGGCGAGCGCGTTCGGGATGCGGCCGCTGGTGCCGCGGATGCAGGGGAAGATCATCTCGCCGGTCGGGTTGTAGCGCAGCTTGCTCTTGACGAGGGCGAGCCGCTGGTACCGGTAGTCGGGGAAGCCGGCGGGGGCGGCGGTGGCGACGGCCGGGATCATCGCGCCCGCGCCGAGCGCGGCGGCGCCGGCCAGCAGGCCGCGTCGGGTGAGGGTCATGACCGCTCCTTCGAGGTCTCTGATGGGGCGACGGTGACACGCGTCAGACGGCGTGGTCAATGGAGTAATACGTATTAGTACGGTCGGGACAGGTTTGCTGGAGTTTCGGGCAAAACGGTTGACGGGCCTGGGG
Organism: Amycolatopsis ponsaeliensis; assembly: GCF_030182635.1. NCBI lineage: Bacteria > Bacillati > Actinomycetota > Actinomycetes > Pseudonocardiales > Pseudonocardiaceae > Amycolatopsis > Amycolatopsis ponsaeliensis. Next base: position 25,689 of record NZ_JAPZLD010000070.1, on the reverse strand, counting down.
GAGGCCCGCACTCTGAATCGGATCAGCTGACTCCGGGCGAGGTGGCGATGGGCAAGGTGCGGCAGGCCGACATCGCCCGCGTGGCCGGGGTTTCGCAGGCGACGGTGTCGGTGGTGCTGGGTGGCAACCGCACCGGGGTCCGGCTGTCGGAGCGGACGAGGCTGCGGGTGCTGGAGGCCGCCGAGCGGCTGGGGTACGTGCCCGACCCGGTGTCCTCGCGGCTGGCGGCCACGGGCAACAACCTGCTCGGGGTGTATACGTTCACCCCGGCTTTCCCGGACATCGCCGACGTGTACTACCCGATCCTGGCCGGCGTCGAGGCCGAGGCGGCCGCGCTCGGCAAGGACCTGATCATGTTCACGGCATCGAGCGCGGCGCCGGACCGGATCCGCCGCACCCGGCTGGCCGACGGCTGCCTGTTCCTCGGCCGGCACGTCCCGGTGGACGCGATCGCCGACCTGCTGGCCGCCGGGTTCCCGATCGTCCACATCGGACGCCGGACCGAGCTGGGTGGCCGCATCCCGCACGTGGGCGCGGACTACGTGTCGGCGTCGGCGGAGGTGATCACGCGGCTGGCGCGGGCCGGCCACCGGCGCGTGCGGTACCTGCGCGAGCCGGACGACGCACCGTCGTCGTGGGACCGCGAACGCGGTGTACGAGCGGCGGCGGCCGAGGCGGGAGTCTCGCTGGTGGTGAGCCGCACCGACGGGGCGGATCTTTCGGCGGTTGCGGTCCGCGGTTGGCTCGACGACGGCGTGACGGCGTTGGTGGTGGAGGAGACGGACACGGGAGCGGTGTTCGACGCGACTTGGCGAGGGTTGCGGGCGGCGGGGGTTTCGGTGCCGGGGGACGTGTCGCTGGCGGTCCTCGGGCGGCCGCCTGCTGGGGTGGAGGGGCCGGTGATCAGCGGGTTCGAGGTCCCGCGGCGGGCGTTGGGCCGGGCGGCGGTGCGGCTGTTGGCGTCATTGGTGGAGCCGGGGACGGGGGAGCCGTCGCTGCACCGGCTGCTGACGTGCCCACCGGTGGCGGGGGAGACGATCGCGGCGGTCGGTTGACCTACCGAGCTGCTCGAGCCGGGCTCAGAGGCAGCCGGCCAATGCTTCCAGCAGCAGCGAGCCCCGGCGGTCCGTGTCCTCCGGCTGCAGCTCGCTGGTCGTGAACGAGAACCCGAGACCCTCCTCCGGCCACGCTCCATGCCGCCCGCCGCCGGCGCCGGAGTGGCCGAATGCCTCCTCCACCGGGCCGTACGTTCCCAACGAATCCGCCAGCTCGTACCCCAGACCGAAGCGGACCGGGCGGTCGTTGATCGCGTCCGTTCCCGAGGACCACGTCGACGTCGCCGACGCCAGGACCGGCGCCGGGACCAGGCCCGCGCAGATCCGGTCGTAGAGCCGCGCCATCGCCGCCGCCGTGCCGGTTGCGCCGCCTGCCGCCAGCTCCGCACGGCGGTACTCCGCCGAATTGATCGTGGCCGGCTCCAGCAGCCCGCGGTACATCCTGTCCACGACGCGACGCCGGACGGGATCGTGCAGGAACGTGCTGATCCGGTAGTCCGGCGACCGCGTCAACCGCGCGACGCGGTGGTCCTCCGACGCCGGCGTGCCGAGGTGGATGTCGAACCCGCCCAGCAACGACCGCACCACCGAGCCCGCGGACCGGCCCGTCACCCGCCGGATCAGCTCCGTGCACAGGTAGCCGTAGGTCGCCGCGTGGTAGGCGACCCGCGAGCCGGGCGTCCACAAGGGACGTTGTGTCGCCAGGGCGGAAGCGTTCGCCCGATTGTCCAGAAAGGACACGTCCGCCTCGACGTACGGCAGCCCGATCGTGTGGGACAGCACGTGCGACACGTCCCCCGACGGGAACTCCGGCCAGTACCGCGACACCGGCGACAAAGGGTCGATCCGCAGCAGCGCCATCACCGTGGCCACCACGCCCTTGGTACCGGAGAACAGCACCACGAGCGTGTCGCGCGTCCACCCCGGCCCGCCCCACAGCTCGACGAGGACCTCGCCCCGGCGCACGACGCTGAACGCCGCCCCGCCGTCGGTGGCAGCCAGCACGGACGCGAACGCCTCGCGCACCGGCTCGAACCCCGGCGCCACCGTGCCCTTCACAAGCGCGGGGTCGCGGCCAGCAACTCCCGCGTGTACGAGTGAGACGGCGAGTCCAGCACGTCCCGGACCGGCCCTTCTTCGACGATCGCGCCGCCCTGCAACACCGCGATCCGGTCCGCGACCTCGCCGGCCAGCGCGATGTTGTGCGTGACGAACAGCATCGCCATCCCCAGCTCCCGGCGAAGCTCGCCCAGCAGCTCGACGATCGTCGCCTGGACCGAGACGTCCAAAGCAGAAGTCACCTCGTCGCACACCAGCACGTCCGGCGTGGTCACCAGGGCACGGGCGATCGCGGCCCGCTGCCGCTCGCCGCCGCTGAGCTGGTCCGGCAGCCGATCGGCCAGCTCCCGCCCGAGTCGGACCCGGTCGAGCATCTCGTCGACCCGCGCTCGGCGCTCGGCGCGCGACATCGACGTCAGCTGCCTCAACGGAACCTCGATCGACTGCGCGACCGTCCGGCGCGGGTTGAGCGAGGAAAACGGGCTCTGGAAGACGTACTGGATCCGGCGCCGCTGGTCGTCGGATCGCTGCCGGGTGGAGGGCGCGAGCCCGGTGCCCGCCAGCGAAACCGTCCCACTGTACGACGAAGACAGCCCCGCGATGCACTGCGACAGCGTCGTCTTCCCGGAGCCGGACTCGCCGAGCAGCAGCAGGCACTCGCCGCGCGCGACCGAGACGTCGACCCCGCGCAGCACCACGTGCTGTCCATAGGAGACGGACACTCCCCGCGTCGCGAGCACCGCTTCGTCCGGGGGCGGCGGCACGGAAGTGGCGTCCGGATCGGGAACGGCGTCCAGGAGCCGCCGCGTGTAGGCGTGCGACGGCGTCCGCAGCACCGACGAAGCCGCGCCGCACTCGACGATCTCCCCGTGGTACATCACCGCGACGCGGTCGGCGATCTCGGCGACCACCGCGAGGTCGTGGGTGATGTACAGGGCGGCGACCCCGTGCTCGGCGGTCAGCGACCGGACCGTCTTCAGGACCAGGGACTGCGTGACGACGTCCAGCCCGGTCGTCGGTTCGTCCAGGACCACGACGGACGGCCGGGCGGCGAACGCCATCGCGATGCCGACGCGCTGCTGCTGCCCGCCCGAGAGCTGGTGCGGATAGCGCCGCCGGTACGCCGGGTCCGCCGGCAGCCCGACCTCCTCCAGCACCGAGCCGACGCGCTCGTCGACCGAGCCCGGGTATCCGTGAGTCTCGAGGACTTCGGCGATCTGCAGCCCGATGCGCAACGCCGGGTTGAGCGACAGCGCCGGATCCTGCGGGATGTAGGCGACGGTGCTGCCGCGCAGCCGTCGCCGTCCCCCGGCGTCCAGGGAGAGAACGTCGACGTCGCCCACGGCGATCCGGCCGCCGGTCACCGCCAGCCCGCGCCGGAAGTGGCCGAGTGCGGCGAGCCCGGCGGTGGTCTTGCCGGAGCCGGACTCGCCGACCAGTGCCAGGACCTCGCCGGGCGCGACCGCGAACGACACGTCGGTGAGGACGGCCGATCCGGCCACAGTGGACACTGCGAGCCCGATGACCTCGAGAGCGGCGTTCATCGGCGAGCCTCCCGTTTCCGGCCGGCGGCGGCCGCGGCCAGCGCGTCGGCGACGAGGTTGGTACCCACGGCCAGGGCGGCGATCGCCAGCACCGGCAGCAGCACGCCCCAGGGCTGGACGACCAGCGCGATCCGGTTTTCGTTGATCATCAGGCCCCAGTCGGCCGCCGGTGGCTGGATGCCCAGGCCGAGGAAGGACAGCGACGCGATGTACCCGATCGAGTACGTGAGCCGCAGCCCGAGCTCGACCATGAGCGGGCCGGTGATGTTCGGCAGGATCTCGCGCAGCAGGATCCGGGACCGCGGCACGGCGTACATCTCGGCCGCGCGGATGTAGTCCTGCCCCGCCACCGCGACGGTCGCCTGCCGGGCGACGCGGGCTGTCCGCGGTGCGTGCGTCAGCCCGATGACCAGCACGAGCAGCCAGCCTTCCGGCCCGATCACCGCGATCGCGAGCAGCGCGATCACCAGCTGCGGGAAGGACAGCAGGACGTCGTTCCCGCGCATCAGCAGGCTGTCGAGCCGGCCGCCGCCGTACCCGGCGACCATGCCGAGCAGCGCGCCCACGACGATCCCGAGCGCGGTCGCGAGCACGGCGTAGAGCAGCAACGTCGTCCCGCCGGCGAGGAACCGCGTCAGGACGTCGCGGCCGAGGCCGTCGGTGCCGAAGACCCCGTCCGGCTTGAACGGCTTCCCGGCGAAGTCCGTGGTCGTGTGCCCGGTCAGCACCGGGCCCAGCCACGGCCCGAGCAGGGCGATCAGCACGACGACGAGGGAGAGCGCCGTCCCGATCTTGGCCTGCGGGAACGTCCAGGCGGTGCGGAAGAGCCCGCCCGTGCGCACCGGCGGCGCGTCCGGGGTGGCGGTGCCGGGGAGTTCGACGGCGGTCATCGGCCCGCCTCCGTCCTGAGTTTCGGGTCGGCGAGGATGCCGACGACATCCGCGAGGAGGTTCACCACGATGTAGACGCCCGCGATGAGCAGCGTGATCGCCTGGACGACGGCGACGTCCCGCTTGGCGACGGCGTCGATGAGCGCCTGGCCGATGCCGGGGTAGCGGAACAGGAACTCGACGACCACGACGCCGCCGGCGAGCCAGGCCAATTGCAGCGCGACGACCTGCGCGACCGGGCCGATCGCGTGCGGCAGCGCGTGGCGGACCAGCACCGTCCGCTCGCGCACGCCCTTGAGCCGGGCCATCTCGACGTACCCGCTGTCGAGGACTTCGTTCATGGTCGCCCGCATCATCCGCGTGATGTACGGCGTCACGACCAGCACGAGCGTGAGCACCGGCAGCACGAGCTGGGCGGGCTGGCGCCACACCGCCTCGCCGGGCGGGGTGATCGTCACCGACGGGAAGATCTTGAACACCGTCGTCGACAGCAGCACGACCAGCGCGACGCCGATGACGAACTCCGGCAGCGCGGCGATGACCAGGCTCACCCCGGAGATCGCCTGATCGGTGGCGCGGTCACGGCGGATCGCGCTCCACGTGCCGAGGCCGAGCCCGAGCGGGGTGGCGAGCACCGCGGCGATCACCAGCAGCACCAGCGACGCCGAGATCCGGTCGCCGATCAGGGCCGTCACCGGGCCCTGGGTGGACGTCGACGTGCCGAGGTCGCCGGTGAACAGCCCGCCCAGCCAGTCGAGGTAGCGCTGCCACACCGGCAGGTCCAGGTGCAGCTGGTGCTGGAGCGCGGCGATGCGCTCGGGGGTGGCCTGCTGGCCGAGGATGGCTCGCGCGGGGTCGCCCGGCAGCAGCAGCGTCGCGACGAAGACCAGCAGGGACACCACCCAGAGCACGAGCACGCTGACGAGCAGGCGGCGCAGGATCAGTCCGGTCATCTCACGCCTCCCCGCTCGTGCCGAGCCAGGCGGTGCGGAACTGGTAGCCGCTCAGGGAGACCCCGGTGCGGTCCGGGACGAGCCCGGCGACGTACTTCTGGTGGGCGTCGACCTGGTTGACGAAGCCCCAGACGATCAGCCCGCCGCGGTCGTACTCGATCTTCTGGGCCCGTTTCAGCAGGTCCGCCCGGGCGGCCGGGTCCACTGTGGACCCGGCCTGGGTGACGAGGTCGATGAACTCCGGGTCGTGCCAGTGCGTCTCGTTGTACGGCGACTTCGGCAGCGAGCCGTTCGCGACCTGGGGGAGGTAGTTGCGGGTGTACCAGAAGTCCTGGGCGAAGTCCCAGGACAGGTAGTTCTCGCCGTAGAACGTCGTGGTGTCGAGCTTGCGGATCTTGACGGTGATGCCCGCGGCCTTGGCCTGCTGCTGGAACACCTGCGCCGCTTCGACCGCACCGGCCTGGATCGGCGCGGTGACCAGCTCGACGTCCAAAGTGGCGTGACCGGCTTCGGCGAGCAGCCGCCTGGCCGCGTCGATGTCCTGCTCGCGCTGGGGGAGCTCCTTGGCGTACGCGGGGTCGAAGGGTGCGTAGAGGTCGTTGCCGAGCCTGCCCTGTCCACTGAGGACCTGGTTGATCATCTGCTTCCGGTCGACGACCAGCCGCATGGCCTGGCGCACCCGGACGTCGTCGAACGGCGGCCGGTCGACCCGCATGGTGAACGGCAGCCACGTGCCGGTCTCGGCGGCGAGGACCTGCATCCGCGGGTCGCTGCGCAGGACGTCGACCAGGGCCACCGGCACCTGGTCGATGGCGTCCACCTGGGACGAGAGCAGCGCGTTGATCCGGGCGTCGTCGTCGGCGAAGTTGATCAGCACCAGTTCGTCGAGGTAGGGCTGCCCGGGCCGCCAGTAGTGCTCGTTGCGGGTGAACGTGCTCTGGAGCCCGGCGGTGAACGAGCCCGCCTTGAACGGGCCGGTGCCGATCGGGTGCTTCAGGTCGAAGTCCGCCGGGACGATGCCGAGCGAGTACTGGCCGAGCAGGTCGTCGAAGCCGGCGTTCGGCGTGCTCAGCCGGAACTCGACGGCCCGGTCGCCGCTCGGTGCCACCTCGGCCAGCATGGTGAGCCCGGCCGCGCCGCTCTTGGGGTCCTTCGGGTCCATGATCCGCTTGAAGGTGGCGACGACGTCGGCCGGCGTCACCGGGCGGCCGTCGTGGAACTTGACGCCGTCGCGCAGGACGGCGGTCCACGTCCGGGCGTCCGGCGACGACGTCAGGGACTGGGCGACCACGGGCTGCAGCCGGTAGTCGTGGTCGCGGAGCAGGAGCGGCTCGTAGAGGTTGATGACCCGCGCGATGTCCGGGTTGGTCGCCGGGATGTGCGGGTCGAGGGTGTCGGATGCGCCGCCGCCGGTGACGCCGACGCGCAGCCGGCCGCCGGAGCGGGGCGGCCCGGCCGGCACCGGGGCGGCGTACGTCGCGCCGCAGCCGGCGGCCAGCACGGCGACCCCGGTGGCGGCGAGGAACCTGCGCCGGGTGAAGGGACTACATCGCTCTTCCATGGTGGGGACTTCCGGTGGGAGCGGGCGTTCGGGTCAGGCGATGGCGCGCCCCGCGTAGTCCGGGACCGGGTTGAGGTAGCCGCGCAGCCGCTCCGCGATGTCGGCGGGGAGCGGCGAAGCTCTGCTGTCGGTGACGTGGATCGCGAGGATCTCTTCGGTGGCGACGAGGTCCCCGGCGACGCGCAGTTCGTGGCAGAGCCGGACCTTCTTGCCGCCGACGTCGAGCACGCGCGTCGTGACGTCCAGGTCGGCGTCCGGCCCGACCTCCCGCAGGTACCGGACGTGGGCCTCCACTGTGTACAGCGAGGATCCGCTGCGCTCCGGGCCGAGGCCGACGGTGTCCATCAGGTGCGTCGTCGCGTCGCCGAAGACCAGGACGTAGTAGGGCTCGGACAGGTGGCCGTTGTAGTCGATCCACTCCGGACGGACGCGATCGCGGTAGGACAGTTCAGCCATCGCGCGCCTCCTCGACCGCGCGCTGGATCGCGATGATGGCCCGGTCGCGCTCGGCGATGAGGTCCGCGATCGTGCGCTTCCCGGCCTCGTCTTCGCAGCCCTCGACCACGGCGTCGCGAAGTTCGGTGGTCAGTTCCGGCGCGTCGAGGCGGGTCCACGGCGCCTTGAGGGATGGCCCGAAGTGGTCGAGCATGTGCGCCATGCCGCCCTCGCCGCCCGCGAGGTGGAAGGTGAGCATCGGGCCCTGGATCGGCCAGCGCAGGCCGGGGCCGTCGGTGATGGCGGTGTCGATCTGCTCGACCGTGGCCTCGCCGTTCGCGACCATGTGCAGGGCTTCGCGCCAGAGCGCTTCCTGCAGCCGGTTGGCGATGAAGCCGGGGACCTCGCGGTCCATGGTGATCACGGTCTTGCCGACGCGCCGGTAGAAGTCCGCGGCCCGCTCGACGGCCCACGCCGCGGTGCGGTCGCCGCCGACGACCTCGACCAGCGGGATGAGGTAGGGCGGGTTGAACGGGTGCCCGACGACGAGCCGCTCCGGGGTCGCGGCGTCGGCCTGCATCTCGGTCATGCCGTAGCCGGACGTCGAGGAGGCGATGACGATCCCGGCCGGGGTCGTGGCGTCGATCTCGGCGAGCAGCTTCCGCTTGAGGGGGAGGTCTTCGGGGGCGCTCTCCTGGACGAAGGTCGCGTCGGCGACCGCTTCGGCGAGGGTGGGCGCGACGACGAGGTTGTCCCGGCTCGCGCCGTCGGCCAGGCCGAGCGAGGTGAGTGCGGGCCAGGCGGCGTCGACGAGCCTGGTGAGCTTCGCCTCGGCGTCCGGCGCCGGGTCCCAGGCCTGGACGCGGAAGCCCCGGGCGAGGAAGTGCGCGACCCAGCCGCCGCCGATCACGCCGGCGCCGACGCAGGCGACCGTCTCAGGCATGGACGCGCTCCTTCAGGCCGAGGATCTCGCGGGCGCGGGAAGCGCTTACCACGGTGGCGCCGAGGTCCTGGACGATCCCGACGGCGCGCTCCACGAGCTGGCCGTTGGTCGCCTTGACGCCCTTCGCGAGGTAGAGGTTGTCCTCCAGGCCGACGCGGACATGCCCGCCGAGCAGCACGGACTGCGCGACCCACGGCATCTGGTCCCGCCCGATGGCGAACGACGCCCACTGGGCACCTTCGGGCAGCAGGTTCACCATGGCCTGCAGCAGGCCGGGATCGACCGGAGCGCCGTAGGGGATGCCCATGCAGAGCTGGAACAGCGGGGGAGCGTCGATCAGGCCCTCTTCGACCATTTTGGATGCGAACCAGAGGTGCCCGGTGTCGAAGATCTCCAGCTCGGGTTTGACGCCCAGCTCCTGGATCCGCTTGGCGCCGGCACGCAGCATGTCCGGTGTGGACACGTAGAGCTGGCTGCCCTCGCCGAAGTTGAGGGAGCCGCAGTCGAGGGTGCAGATGTCCGGAAGGAGTTCTTCGACGTGGGGGAGCCGGTCCAGCGCGTTGACGAGGTCGGTGCCGTCGACCGGCTTGAGCGGGTCCTCCTGGTCGATGACGAGGTCACCGCCCATCCCCGCGGTCAAGTTGATGACGACGTCCACATCGGACTCTTTCACCAGCCGCACGACTTCGCGGTAGAGCGCGACGTCCCGGGTGGGCGACCCGGTTTCGGGGTCCCGGACGTGGATGTGCACGACAGCGGCCCCGGCGTTCGCGGCCTCGACGGCACTCGCGGCGATCTGCGTAGGGGTGACCGGCACGTGCGGGCTCCGGCCGACGGTGTCCCCGGCGCCGGTGAGGGCGCAGGTGACGATGACCTCGTGGTTCATCAGACCCCTTTCACGATGGACCTCTCGATGAAGTCGTGCAGGTGTGCACGCATGCTCTCGGCCGTGCTGCCAGGCCGGCCGGTCAGTACCTGGATGCCGAGGCCGTCGATCAGGGCGGTGAGCCGGGTGGTCGCGGCGTCCGGGTCGGTCACCGCGAACACGCCCTGCTCGCGGCCGGAGCGGATGGTCATGGCGATCGTGCGTTCCCAGCGGCCGATCGAGTCGTGGTAGAGCGACCGGAACGACGGGTCGAGCGCGACCTCGTTCCACACCTGCAGCCACACCGACCACTCGGCGCGCAGGACGCCGTCGGTGGGCAGCTGCAGCTCGACGAGCCGGTGCAGGCGCTCGTGCGCGTCGGAGATCGAGTGCAGCTCCGCGACCTGGCGGTCGAACGCGAGCTTCACGTTGCGCCGCAACGCTTCGTTGAGGACTTCGGTCTTGCTCGGGAAGTGGTAATGGATGGCCGCGGTGCTCGTGCCGCACGCTTCGGCGATGTCGGCGATGCGCACCTTGTGGTAGCCGCGTTCGGCGATCAGCGCCCAGGCCGTCTCCAGGATGCGGCGGCGCGGCTCGGACTGGGCGAGGTGGTCGGGATCGTCGCTCGCCAGGCGGGCGGCCGGCGCGGGCACCGCCGTGACGGTGACCGCGTCGTCGCTGCCGTTGAGCAGCCAGTTGACCGTGACGCCGCAGTGCTCGGCGACGCGGACCAGTTCGTGCGGCGAGAACCGGCGGGTGCCGTTCAGCGCCTTGGACAGTTTTGTTTCGTCGAGCCCGATCGCGGCGGCGAACTCCCGCTGGGCCCCCGGCATGGCCTTGACCAGACCGCGGACCCGGTCCCGCAGCTCGACGGTTTCGTCCATGCCAGGAGACGGTAAACCGGTATTGCGATAATCGCAATGCTTGACTGATGAGTCAGTCGAGGCGCAAGATCAGCGCGGGACCACCCCGAACCGCCGCAGCGCCAGCGCCGGGTTCTTGCCTCGTACCTCAGTGATCCGCTCGGGCGACACTTCGCCGACGGCTACGCCGGTCTGCTCGCCGAGGGAGGTGACGACCACGCCCATCGGGTCGACGAGCATGCTGGTGCCCGACCCGGTCGGCGCGGACTGGCCGGCGGCGGCGACGTAGAGCGTGTTCTCGATCGCGCGGGCGCGGACGAGCGTGCTCCAGTGGTATTCCTTCAGCGGCCCCGGAACCCACTCGGCTGGCAGCAGCACGACCTGGGCGCCGGCGTCGGCCAGCCGGCGGGTCACCTCGGGAAACCTCAGGTCGTAACACGTCTGGAGACCGAAGCGGACCCCGTCGACCTCGAACGTCTCCGGCTCGGTGATCTCCCCGGCGCGGACGACGTCGGACTCGCGGAAGCCGAAGGCGTCGTAGAGGTGGATCTTGCGGTACAGCGCGGCCACGCCGCCGGGACCGGCGGCGACCAGCGTGTTCGAGATGTGCGAGCCGTCGAGACGCTCGTTCATGCCGCCGACGATCGTGACGCCTCGTTCGGCGGCGAGCGCGAGGAGGCCGGTCACGAACTCACCGTCGAGGTCCTCGGCGGAGTCGACGAACCGCCGGTCCATTGCCGGGACAGTGAACATCGCGTACTCGGGCAGCACCACCACGCGGGCGCCGCGGTCGGCCGCGTCACCCACCAGCTTCGTGATCAGTGCCAGGTTGGCGGCCTTGTCGTCGCCGGGCGCGAACTGCGCGAGAGCCACGTGCGTCATGCGGTTTCCTTCCGGGGAGCGGCGGGCATGCGGTCGAGCCTGCCGAGCACGACCGTGTAGCAGAAGATCCCGGCGAGCAGCACCACGCCGGTGACGAGGAACGCGCCGGCGAACGACCCGGTCAGGTCGACGACCGCGCCGGTGACGATCGGCGCGGCGATGCCGATCATGTTCGCGACGAAGTTGACCAGCCCGCCGAGCGTTCCCGAACAACCTTCGGGTGCGATGACGGCGACGATGCTGGACCCGGCCGGCACGGAGACGGCGAGCCCGGCGGCGCCGACCGACAGGAACACCAGCGCCGTGGCGACCGAGCCGGCATAGGCGGCACCGGCCACCGACAGCGAGACGAGCATGCTCACGACCAGGACGATCCGCCGCGCCTTCGTCTCGTCGCCGGTGCGTGCGATCAGGCGGTCGAGCAGGATCCCGCCGACGAGGAACTGCGCGAGCACCGCGACCAGCCACGGGATCATCGTGTAGAAGCCGCCGGCCAGCAGCTTCACCCCGAACTGCTTCTCGAGGTACCCGGGCAGCCAGGTCAGCAGGACGTAGTAGGCGTAGGTGTAGGACGCGTACCCGAGCGCGAGGCCCCAGGTCTTGCGGCGGCGCAGCAGGTGGCCGAGCCCGGTGAGCGAGCTCGGCGTGGGCGCGTCTTCGTCGTCGGCGCCGCCCTCGCGCAGGTACGCGAACTCCTCGGGGGACAGCCGGCCGCGGGCGATGGCCTGCTTCGGCGTCAGGTACAGCAGCCACCACACCAGCAGGTACCCGAGGCTGAGGACGCCCGTGAAGAGGAAGGCGGCGTGCCAGCTGAACGCCGTCACGAGGAAGGCCATCACCGGGATGCCGAGGACGTTGGAGATCTTGGCGCAGCCGTCGAAGATCGCGGTGGCGCGGCCGCGTTCGGACCGCGGGAACCACTGCCCGATCGCCTTCCACCCCGCCGGGATCGTCGGCGCCTCACCGAATCCGAGGATCAACCGCGACGCCATCAGCAGGCCGAGGCCGCCCGACGCCGCGGTCAGGAATGACGCGATCGCCCACAGGAAAGCGGCGGCGCGGTTCACCCAGCGGACGCCGATGCGGTCGATGATCGCGCCGATCGGCAGCTGCAGCACCGCGTACGTCCACAGGAACGCCGAGGCGACGACGCCGAGCTGGGCCGCGCTCAGATGGAACTCGCGCATGATCTCCGGCCCGGCGATGGAGAGGTTGACGCGGTCGACGTAGTTGACGAACGAGCCGACGCCGAGCACACCGGCGATGGTCCAGCGGGTGCGGCCCGCGGTGCGGGTCCTGGTGCGCTGGGCGGTCGTCATCGCGCCTGCTTCGCGAGCGTGGCGGTCTCCTCGAAGGCCGCGGTCAGCCCGGCGGCGAGCGCGCCGTGCTGCATGGTGAGCGCGAGCTGCCCGGCACCGTGGGCGAGGGCGAACTCCTTCTCTTCGCGGCTCCAGGCGGGCAGGACCCACGGCTTGCCGGCCGCGCGGGCGGCGTCCGCGACGCGCTCGAGGTCGGCGAAGTCCCCGGGCTCGCGGGTGTAGGCGCCGCGTTCCCGGCGCAGGGAGAGGTCGGACGGCCCGACGAACACACCGTCCACTGTGTCCAGAGCGAGGATCTCGGCGATGTCGTCAAGGGCGCCGGCGTCCTCGATCATCGGCAGGCAGCGGGTGCCGCGGTCCTGCTCGGTGACCCACTCGTCGGTGAAGCCGCGGTAGCCGGTGGTGCGGCCGCCGGCGAAGCTGCGGTCACCCAGCGGCGGGAACTTCGCGAACGCGGTGACGGCCTTGGCGTGCGCGGCGTTCTCGACGTGCGGGATGACGACCGCGTCGGCGCCGAAGTCGAGGGCCTGCTGGATCGGGCCGCGCTCGGGGCCGAGGACCTTGGCGAGCACCTCCAGGCCGAGGGCGCGCAGGAACGGGACGAACCGCTCGAGGTCGGCCAGGTCGAAGGCGCCGTGCTCGATGTCGAGGACGGCGGCGCCGTAGCCGATCCCGCGGGCGATCTCGGCGGCCGCGAAAGACGGGTCGGAGAGCCAGACGGCGTAGCGCCGGTCGGCGGGGACTGGGGACATCGGGAACCTCCTGCGCACGGAAGACGGTAGCTCCGGTCGTTGTGTGCACCGTGTATACACGATGGATATTCTTCGGTCCAGACGCTAAGCTGACGACCGGACGAGGGGAGTGGCATGACCACCAGCGCACCGGCCGGGCCGGCGCGGGACCGCGTGTACGCCTGGCTGCGCGACGGGATCATCGCGGGCGAGCTCGAAGGCGGCCGGTTCCTGGACGAGCAGTGGGTCTCGGGCGAAACCGGGGTCTCCCGGACACCCGTACGCGAGGCGTTCCACCGGCTGGAGGCCGAGCGCTTCATCAGCCTGCTCCCGCGCAAGGGCGCGCAGGTCCGCACGGTGACCGCGCGCGAGCTGGCGGAGGTCTACCAGAGTCGCCGCCTGATCGAGGGGCACGCGATCGCGGAGGTCTGCGCGGCCCGGGCGGGCGCACCCGCGGAGATGGCCGGCCTGATCGAGGAGATGGACCGCGCGGGGAAGGCCCGCGACTGGTTCGCGGTGTCGGGCCTGGACCGCGCGTTCCACCGAGCGATCGTGAACGCGGCGGGCAACTCGGTGCTGACGGAGCTGTACGACACGCTGCGGTCGCGGCAGCAGCGGGTCGCGGTGCGGGCGCTGGAGGCCCGCCCGGAGCGGCTGCCGGTGATCGACGCGGAGCACCGCGCGCTGGTGGCGGCGCTGGACGCCCACGACGCCGAAGAGGCGTCGCGGGTGTTGAACCAGCACCTGCGCCCGGTGTCCGAAGTGGTCTCGGCCCTCGACCGCGACTGACCCGGTGGCGGCTGGGCGCGGGTCCGGCGTCTTGAATGAGTCATTCAGGTCTTCGGGGGTCCTGAATGACTCATTCAAGACCCCCGGGAACCCGCGGCGGCAGGGTCGGCACCGCGTCCCACGTGCGGCGCACCCGGCCGGGCGAATGATAGGAATGGCCGGTGACCGAACCGAACCTGATCGAAGCCGCCGCGGCCGAGGCCGTCACGCTGACCAGCGAGCTCATCCGCATCGACACGACCAACACCGGCGACCCCGACACACTGGTCGGCGAGCGGGCCGCGGCGGAGTACGTCGCGGAGAAGCTGACCGACGCCGGCTACGAGATCACCTACGTCGAGTCGGGCGGGAAGAACCGGCACAACGTCATCGTGCGACTCGAAGGCGCCGACCGGTCCCGGGGCGGGCTGCTCATCCACGGCCACCTCGACGCCGTGCCCGCCGACCCGTCCGAATGGTCGGTCCACCCCTTCTCCGGCGCCATTCAGGACGACTACGTCTGGGGCCGCGGCGCGGTCGACATGAAGGACATGTGCGGGATGGCGCTCGCGCTGGCCCGGCACTACAAGATGAACAACGTCGTGCCCCCGCGCGACCTCGTCTTCGCCTTCCTCGCCGACGAAGAAGCCGGCGGCAAGTACGGCGCCCAGTGGCTCGTCGAGAACCGCCCGGACCTCTTCGAAGGCGTCACCGAGGCGATCAGCGAGGTCGGCGGCTTCTCCATCACGCTCAAGGACGACGTCCGCGCCTACCTGATCGAAACGGCCGAAAAGGGCATCCGCTGGATGAAGCTGCGCGTGCGCGGCACCGCCGGGCACGGCTCGATGATCCACCGCGACAACGCCGTGACGAAGCTGGCCGAAGCCGTCGCGAAGCTCGGCAACCACCGCTTCCCGCTCGTGCTCACCGACTCGGTGAAGGAATTCCTCGCCGGCGTCACCGAGATCACCGGCTGGGACTTCCCCGAGGACGACCTCGAGGGCTCGGTCGCCAAGCTGGGCAACATCTCCCGGATGATCGGCGCGACCCTGCGCGACACCGCCAACCCGACCATGCTCACCGCCGGGTACAAGTCGAACGTCATCCCGTCGGTCGCCGAAGCCGCGGTGGACTGCCGGATCCTGCCGGGCCGCCTGGAGGCCTTCGACCGCGAGCTCGAGGAGCTGCTCGGCCCGGACATCGAGAAGGAGTGGATGGAGCTCCCGCCGGTCGAGACGACGTTCGACGGTGCTCTCGTCGACGCCATGACCGCCGCGGTGCTGGCCGAGGACCCGGGCGCGAAGACGCTGCCGTACATGCTTTCCGGCGGCACCGACGCGAAGTCGTTCCAGGACCTCGGGATCCGCAACTTCGGTTTCGCGCCGCTCAAGCTGCCGGCCGACCTCGACTTCTCGGCGCTCTTCCACGGCGTCGACGAGCGTGTCCCGGTCGACGCGCTGAAGTTCGGCACCCGCGTGCTGGACCGGTTCCTGCGCACGTCCTGATGACCGCGTTCGCGCTCGCCGACGGCACGTCCCTGCAGGTGGTGCGCAGGGGCGACCCGGCCGCGCCGGTGACCGTGGTGTTCGTCCACGGCTACGCGCTCGACCAGCGCAGCTGGAGCCGGATCGCGCCGCTGGTGCCGGACGCGGCCGACGGGCCGGTGGCCGTGCTGACCTACGACCAGCGCGGCCACGGCGGATCCGGGCGGGCGCGGCGCGGCACCGCGACGATGGCCCAGCTCGGCGACGACCTCGCCGAGCTGGTCGGGCGTGAAGTCCCTTCCGGGAAGGTGGTGCTCGTCGGGCACGACATGGGCGGCCTGGCCGTCATGTCGCTGTCCCAGCGGCACCCGGAGCTGTTCGCCGCGCGCGTGTCGGGGCTGGTGCTGCTCGCGACGTCGTCGGGGACGCTGGCCACCGAGGTGTCGGCGGCGTGGCCGAACGCGCTCGGAAAGCTGGCCCGCGACCTCGAAGCGGTGCTCGGCTCGAAGCTCTTCGGGGTGGTCCGTGAGCACACCAGCCGGGCGGTGAGCGCGGGCCTGCGGTGGTGGCTGTTCGGCGACGACCCGGACCCGGAGCTGGTCGAGCTGACCGTGAAGATGATCCGCGGCAACTGGCCGCACACGGTGTCGCTGTTCCGCCCGGCGCTGGACGCCTACGCCCGTGATTCGGCTTTGGCGCAGGTCAGCGGGCTGCCGGTGACGGCGATCGTGGGGGAGCGCGACCGCATCGTCCGCGCGTCCGACGTCGAGCAGTGGGCCGGCGGCCTCGGCAACGGGACGGCGGTGGTCCTGCCCGGCGTCGGGCACGTCGTCCCGCTGGAAGCCGCGGCGCAGGTGCTGCCGCGGGTCGTCGCCCTGGTCAACGCCAGCCACCGACAAGACGAGAGTTCTTGACAATTTCTCTGTTCGGCAGCGATGCTGGGCACATGTTCTCCGTGGCGGTGATCGAAGACGCGTCGGCGGCCGAGGTGTCGCTCGACCCGGTCCGGGCCCGGCTGCTGGCCGAACTGGCCGAGCCGGCGTCGGCCACCATGCTGGCCGCGCGGGTCGGCCTCCCGCGCCAGAAGGTCAACTACCACCTGCGGACGCTCGAGGCGCACGGCCTGGTCGAGCTGGTCGAGGAACGGCGGAAGGGCAACGTCACCGAGCGGATGATGCGGGCGACGGCGTCGTCGTACGTCATCTCGCCGGCCGCGCTGGCCGCCGTCCAGCCCGACCCGGCCCAGTCACCGGACCGGCTCTCGGCCCGGTGGCTGCTCGCCGTCGCCGGCCGGCTCGTGCGGGACGTCGGGCTGCTGATCACCGGGGCCGCCAAGGCGAAACAGCGCGTCGCGACCTTCGCGATCGACGGCGAGGTCCGGTTCGCCTCCCCCGCCGACCGCGCCGCGTTCGCCGAGGAGCTGACGACGGCGATCACCACGCTGGTCGGGAAGTACCACGACGAGACGGCCGAGAAGGGCCGCAATCACCGGGTGGTCGTCGCCGTCCACCCGAGCGTTCCCGAGGAGACCGAAGATGGGGCATGAGTTCGAGGCGATCGACACCGCCGAAGTCGACGCCACCCCGGAACAGCTGTGGGAAGCCATCGCGACCGGCCCGGGCATCGACTCGTGGTTCATGGGCCGCAACGAGGTCGAAGGCGGCACGGGCGGTGTCGTCCGCGGCGCGTTCGGCGGATACCGGCCGGAGTACGGGATCCGCGAGTGGGAGCCGCTCGAGAAGCTCGTCTACGGCAACGAACCCGGGCCGGACGGCCGGAAGATCGCCTACGAGTTCCTCATCGAGGGGCGCGAAGGCGGCAGTTCGGTGATCCGCTGCGTCACCAGCGGCTTCCTGCCCGGCGACGACTGGGAGGACGAGTTCGAGGCGATGACCGCCGGCGGCGCGATGTTCTTCCGCACCCTGGTCGAGTACGTCACGCACTTCGCCGGGCGCACGGCGGTGCCGGTCACCGCGTTCGGCCCGCCGGTGGGGGACTGGCCCGCCGCGTGGGCGCGGCTCGGCACGGCGCTCGGGCTGTCCGCACGGCCCGCCGAAGGCGACCGGGTGCGGGTCGAGCTGCCCGGCCGGGCGCCGCAGGAAGGCGTCGTCTACGCCGTGAACGAGCAGAACGCCGGGATCCGGACCGCGGACGCGATGGTCCGGTTCCTGCGCGGCTTCCACGGCCCGATGGTCGCGGCCCACCACGTCTTCACCCCGGGCGCCGACGCCGAAGCCGAGGAGAAGGCGTGGAGCGAGTGGCTGGACCGGGTGTTCGGTTAGGTCGGCAGTCCGCCGGGAAGGCTCTCCGCCGTCTTCTTGCGGCGCAGCCAGACCCGGCGCGTGCCGTCGGCGTAGAGCCGCACGCTCCGGAGTTCCCAGCCCGCGAACTCCGCGTGGATGGAGAGCTGGATCGCCGCCGCACGCCGGGACACACCCGGGGGGAGGTGCAGGCGGCGATACTCCCAATCCCCTTCGACCACCGCCTCGCTGACCGTCGTCATGGCTGGATCACCTGGGTCCCTTCTCCGGCGGCCGAGCCGATGACCACCCGGCCGCTGGTTTCGTCCACTCCGACCGAGTCCGGCTGGCGCACGGTGGGGAACCGGTACTTCTCGACGGGCTCGCCGCCGCGGACGTCGAACCCGACCACCTCGTTGCGTCCGGTCAGCGTCACCCACGCCAGGCTCCGCTTCGCGTCGTAGGCGATCCCGTACGCGCCACCCGGCACCGGGTAGCGCTGCCGCATGATGAGCGGCGAAGCCGAGAACGCGATCAGCGCACCCGCCCGCGCGTCCGTCACCAGCACCCGCCCGTAGGAATCCGCCACGGCGTTGGCGGCACCGTCACCCGCGCGCAGACCTTCGTTGACCTTCCCGGCGGCGACGTCGACCGAGAACACGGCCGTCCGCAGCCGGTCCAGCACCACGACCCCCGCCCCGGCGACGACGACGTCGTCGGCGCTGTAGAGCTGCCCGCCGATCGTCCGCGCGGGACCGCTCGCCGGCAGCACCTGGATGTCCTTCGCCGCCCCCATCGCGACCAGCCGATCGGCGCCGTAAGCGGTGCTCGACGCCGGCTGCCCGCCCGTCTTCGTCTCGGTGAGCTTCCGGTCCGGCAAGGACAGCTGCTGCACCACACCCTGCGCCGGCTCGGCGATCTCGACCCGCCCCGGCGCCACGGACAGCTTCTCCGCCTTACCGTATAACGGCATATTCACCGGGGGCAACGCGAGCGCGTTCAAGTCGTAGAGCTGCAAAGACGGCGGTTGAGCGAGTGCGACGACCAGCGTCCCCTGGGCGACGGCGAGGGCCGAGACGGATCCGGTGGTGATGACCTGACCGGCCGGCTTCACGGTCACGGCGGGGGAGACCGCCGGCTTCGCCGCGACCGGGTTCGCGACGATCTGCAGGTCATCGCTGTCGGACTTGGCCGACGAGCAGCCCGAGAGCACCAGGACACCGGCGAGCGGGATCGCGATCCACGACACGGCGGCGAACCGACGCACGTTGCTGCCTCCAGGTGTCCCTCGACGGGCGGTCTTCACCAGCATCCTCCACGATCGTCTTGCCGTCACGTGCATGTCACCCAACAGACACCTAGCGCGGCCAGCGCTCCGGGTAACCGACCTCGATCGCGCTGACGTCGTCGAGCGCGGAGCGGATGGCCGGCGGCAGGGTGATCTCCTCCGCCGTCAGCGAACCGGTGAGCTGACCGGTGTCCCGCGCCCCGACGACCGGGGCCACGACCCCGGGCCGGTCGCGGACCCAGGCCAGCGCGACGGCCAGCGGCGACGTGCCCAGCCCGTCCGCCGCGGTGGCCACCGCCTGCACTATCCGGGCGGCCCGGTCGGTGCGGTGGTGCTCGACGTAACCGGCGTATGCGCTGTTCGCGCCGCGCGAGTCGGCGGGCGTGCCGGTGCGGTACTTGCCGGTCAGCACGCCGCGGCCCAGCGGCGCCCAGGGCAGCAGCCCGATGCCGTGGTGCTCGGCGGCCGGGACGACCTCGCGGTCGACTCCGCGTTCCAGCAGCGAGTACTCGACCTGGGTGGAGACGATCGGCGCGACCGCGGCGGCACCGGCGGCGGCCGTCGCGAGCTGCCAGGCCGCGTAGTTCGAGACGCCGACGTAGCGGGCCTTGCCGCTGCTCACGGCGTACTCGAGGGCGGCGAGGGTCTCGGCGATCGGCACGCAGGTGTCCCAGGCGTGCAGCTGCCACAGGTCGACGTGGTCGGTGCCGAGCCGCTTGAGCGAGCCGTCGAGCGCGGTGAGCAGGGCGCCGCGCGAGGCGCCGCCGCCGAACGGGCCGTCGGTGCGCCGGGCGACCGCCTTGGTGGCGAGGACGACGTCGTCGCGGGGCACGAGATCACCCAGAAGTGAGCCGAGCACCCGTTCGGCTTCGCCCTCGCCGTAGATGTCGGCCGTGTCCACCAGGGTGCCGCCGGCGTCCACGAAGGCGACCAGCTGGCTGGCGGCCTCTTCCGCGTCGGTGTCGCCACCCCAGGTCATGGTGCCGAGCGCCATCCGCGAGACACGCAGTCCCGAGCGGCCGAGCAGTCGCTTTTCCACGACCGCCGAGCCTAGTGGGCGGTCCCCGGAGAACCTGACCAAGGTGAGTCGTGTCGCCCACAAGGGCCCCGTTAGGGTCTGGCACCGTGCGACTCGGACTGAATCTCGGCTACTGGGGAGCGGGGAACGACCCCGCGAACCTGGCCCAGGCGAAGCAGGCGGACGAGCTGGGCTACGCCGTCGTGTGGGCGGCGGAAGCGTACGGCTCGGACGCCGTCACCGTGCTGACCTGGATCGCGGCGCACACGTCGCGGATCGACGTCGGCGCCGCCGTGCTGCAGATCCCGGCCCGGACCCCGGCGATGACCGCGATGACCGCCGCGACGCTCGACACGCTCTCGGGCGGCCGCTTCCGGCTGGGGCTCGGCGTGTCCGGTCCGCAGGTGTCCGAAGGCTGGCACGGCGTCCGGTTCGCCTCGCCGCTGGGCCGCACCCGCGAGTACGCCTCGATCGTGCGCTCGGCGCTGAAGCGGGAACGGGTGAAGTTCGACGGCGAGCACTTCACGCTGCCGCTGCCGGACGGTCCCGGCAAGGCGCTGCGGCTGACCGTCCGGCCGGCCCGCAAGCACACCCCCCTCTACCTGGCCGCGATCGGCCCGAAGAACCTGGAGCTGACCGGCGAGATCGCCGACGGCTGGCTGCCCGTGTTCTTCTCGCCGGCGCACGCGGGGGAGCAGCTGGCCCAGCTGCGGACCGGTGCCGAACGGGCCGGCCGCACCCTCGACGGCTTCGACGTCGCCCCGAGCGTCCCGCTGGTGCCCGGCGACGACTGGAAGGCGTGCGCGGACGCCGTCCGCGGGTACGCGGCGCTCTACCTCGGCGGGATGGGGAGCAAGGACAAGAACTTCTACAACCGGCTGGCCTGCCGGATGGGCTTCGAAGCCGAAGCCGCCGTAGTACAGGAGAAGTACCTGGCCGGCGACCGGGTGGGGGCGATGGCGGCGGTGCCGCTGGAGTTCCTCGACGCGACGTCGCTGCTGGGCCCGAAGGAACGGATCGCGGAGAAGATGACCGAATACGCCGAGGCCGGCGTGACGACCCTGTCGGTGTCGCCGTACACCCCCGATGCGACGGCCGCGCTGCGCACCGCCGTCGAGGCGCTCGAGAAGGCGGGGGTGGCCTGACGTGGGCTGGTTCGAAGCACTGGTCCTGGGCCTGGTCCAGGGCCTGACGGAGTTCCTGCCGATCTCCTCGAGCGCGCACCTGCGGATCGTCGCGGCGCTCGTCGGCTGGGACGACCCGGGGGCGGCGTTCACCGCCGTCACCCAGATCGGCACCGAGCTCGCGGTGATCATCTACTTCGGGAAGAAGATCGGCCGGATCCTGCAGGCCTGGTTCTACTCGCTGTACAAGCCGGATTGGCGCCGCGACCCGGACGCCCGCCTCGGCTGGCTGATCATCGTCGGCTCGCTGCCGATCGTGGTGCTCGGCCTGCTGCTGCAGGACCAGATCGACAGCGCGTTCCGCGACCTGCGGATCACCGCCACGGTGCTCATCGTGTTCGGCTTGATCCTGCTCTACGCCGACCGGACCGGGAAGCAGGAGCGGACGCTGGACCACCTGACGGTCCCGCACGGTCTCGGCTTCGGCTTCGCCCAAGCGCTGGCGCTGATCCCGGGGGTGTCCCGCTCGGGCGGCACGACGAGCGCGGGCCTGCTGCTGGGCTACACCCGCGCCGAGGCGGCGGAGTACTCGTTCCTGCTGGCCCTGCCGGCGGTGTTCGGCTCGGGTGTGTACAAGCTCAAGGACATCGGGTCGGGTGACGTGCCGGCCCAGTGGGGGCCGACGATCCTGGCCACCCTGGTCGCGTTCGGTGTCGGGTACGCGGTGATCGCGTGGCTGATGGCCTACATCAAGAAGCGCAGCTTCGTGCCGTTCGTGATCTACCGGCTGGCGCTCGGCGTGCTGCTGTTCGTGCTGATCTTCACCGGCGCCCTGGACCCGAACGCGGGTCCGGTCAGCCACTGATCCGCCCGCGTGGGGACCGCTTGATCGGTCCCCACGTAGGGTGGGGCCCGTGAGTACGGTCATTCTGCTGAGGCACGGCAAGTCGACGGCCAACGGCTCCGGCATCCTGGC
Source organism: Amycolatopsis ponsaeliensis (assembly GCF_030182635.1). Classification (NCBI taxonomy): domain Bacteria; kingdom Bacillati; phylum Actinomycetota; class Actinomycetes; order Pseudonocardiales; family Pseudonocardiaceae; genus Amycolatopsis; species Amycolatopsis ponsaeliensis. The sequence continues at coordinate 3,691 of NZ_JAPZLD010000070.1, read as the reverse complement.
CGGGCGGTCCACGAAGGTCAACCTCGACGACACCGGCCGCGCCCAGGCGGAAAAGCTGGTCGAACGGCTCGAGGGCGTGCCGCTGGCCGAGCTGGTCGTGTCGCCCATGCTGCGGTGCAAGCAGACCCTCGGCCCGCTGGCCGCCGCGCGCGGGCTGGGCAAGGTCGTCGAACCCGGGCTGTCCGAAGTGGACTACGGGGACTGGACCGGCAAGGAGCTCAAGCACCTCGCGAAGGAGCCGCTCTGGCGGGTCGTGCAGGCGCACGCCTCGGCCGCGGTGTTCCCCGGCGGTGAAGGGCTCGCGGCGATGCAGGCCCGCTCGGTCGCCGCCGTCCGGGCGCACGACCGCCGGATCGCCGCCGAGCACGGCGACCACGCCGTCTGGCTGCTGTGCAGCCACGGTGACGTGATCAAGTCCATCCTTGCCGACGCCCTCGGCCAGCACCTCGACGCGTTCCAGCGGATCGTCGTCGACCCCGCGTCGATCTCGGTGGTGCGCTACACCGAGACGCGGCCGTTCGTCATGCGCGTCAACGACCACGGCAGCGACCTGCGCGGCATCGTGCCGCCGGCGCCCAAGCCGAAGCGGGGCAAAAAGGCCACCGGGAGCAGCGACGCCGTCGTGGGCGGTACCACCGGTCCGTGAGCTTGGCCACCTCCGGAAAGCGCTGACATCCGCACAGGTGGACCACGTAGGGTGGCGGGACCGAGTGTTGCATCCCGACCAGGAGCCTGCCCCGATGATTTCGCCGGACAACCCGTTCGCCGCACCCAGCGAACTGCCCTACGCCCTGCCGCCCTTCGACCGGATCGCCGACGAGCACTACCGGCCGGCGTTCGAGGCCGGCCTGGCCGAGCATTCGGCGGAGATCGAGCAGATCGCGGCGCAGGACGCCGAGCCGACGTTCGAGAACACCGTCGTGGCCCTCGAGCGCGCCGGCGAGCTGCTGAGCCGCGTGGCGAGCGTCTTCTACAACCTGTCCGGCTCCAACAGCACCGACGAGATCCAGGCCATCCAGGCGGAGTTCGCGCCCAAGCTGGCCGCCCACCACGACGCCATCCACCTGAACCCGAAGCTGTTCGCCCGCATCGACTCCCTCCACGCGCGGCGTGACGAGCTCGGGTTGGACGAGGAGTCGCGGCGGCTGCTCGAACGGCGCCACCTCGACTTCAGCCGTGCGGGCGCCGGGCTCGGCGAAGCGGAACAGGCCCGCCTGCGGGAGCTGAACGGGCAGCTGTCCACGCTGCAGACGAAGTTCCAGCAGAACCTGCTCAAGGACACCAACGAGCTCGCCGTCGTCATCGAGGACCGCGCGGAGCTGGCCGGCTTCGGCGACGGCGCGATCGCCACCGCGGCCGAAGCGGCGGCGGCCCGCGGCGAAGACGGCACGTACGTCATCCCCCTGACCCTGCCGACGAGCCAGGCCTCGCCGCTGGAGACGCTGCGCGACCGCGACGTCCGGGCCCGGATCCACACCGCGTCGATGGCCCGCGGCAACCGCGGCAACGAGTTCGACAACAACGCCCTCGTCGCCGAAATCGCGCACCTGCGGGCCGAACGGGCCGTGCTGCTCGGCTATCCGAACCACGCGGCGTACGTCATCGCCGACGAGACGGCGAAGACCGCCGAAGCCGCCGCCGGGCTGCTCGAGCGGCTGGCGCCCGCCGCGGTCGCGAACGCCCGCACCGAAGCCGCGGAACTGCAGGAGCTGCTCGAAGCCGACGTTGCCGGCGCGACGCTGCGGCCGTCGGACTGGCCGTACTACGCCGCCCAGGTCCGCCGCGAGCGCTTCGACGTCGACACCGAAGCCCTGCGCCCCTACTTCGAAGCCGACCGCGTGTACCTCGACGGCGTCTTCTTCGCCGCCACCAAGCTCTACGGGCTCACCTTCACCGAGCGCACCGACCTCCCCAAGTACCACCCGGAGGTCCGGACCTTCGAGGTGTTCGACGCCGACGGCACCCCGCTCGGCCTCTACCTGCTCGACCTCTACACCCGCGACGCCAAGCGCGGCGGCGCGTGGATGAACACCTTCGTCGACCAGTCCGGGCTGCTGGACCGCAAGACGGTCGTGGTCAACGTCCTCAACGTCGGCAAGCCGCCGGTGGGGGAGCCGACCCTGCTGACGTTCGACGAGGTCGTCACCGCGTTCCACGAGTTCGGCCACGCGCTGCACGCCCTCGTCTCCGCGGTCCGCTACCCGACGTTCTCCGGCACCAACGTGCCCCGCGACTTCGTCGAGTACCCGTCCCAGGTCAACGAGATGTGGATGCTGTGGCCGGAAGTCCTGGCCAACTACGCCAAGCACCACGAGACGGGCGAGGCGCTGCCCCAGGAACAGGTCGGCAAGCTCCTCGCCAGCCAGCAGTACGGCGAAGGCTTCTCCACCACCGAGTACCTGGCCGCGTCCCTGCTCGACCAGGCCTGGCACCGCCTCGGCGTCGACGACCGCGTCGAAGAAGTCCAGCGGTTCGAGACCGACGCGCTCGTCAAGGCCGGCGTGTCCGTCGAAGCGATCCCGCCCCGCTACCGCACCACGTACTTCGCCCACGTCTTCAGCGGCGGCTACAGCGCCGGGTACTACTCCTACATCTGGAGCGAAGTCCTCGACGCCGACACCGTCCAATGGTTCCGCGAGAGCGGGGGACTGACCCGCGACAACGGCGACCACTTCCGCCGCACCCTCCTCGGCAGGGGCGGGAGCATCGACCCCATGGACGCCTTCCGGGCCTTCCGCGGCCGCGACCCCGAGATCGAGCCCCTCTTGGCCCGCCGCGGCCTCAACGGAGTCTGAAGCACTCTCCTGCTTTAAGTGTATAACGACCTATACCGCCGGGCAGTTTTGAAGAAAACTGCCCGGCGGTGCCGTTTCCGACGTCAGAACAACCGCAACGACAGAGGGAGTCAGGCCGACGCCGTCTGCGCGCCCGCGACGATGTGGTCGACGAACCCGTAGGAGAGGGCTTCGTCCGCGTCGAACCAGCGGTCGCGGTCGGCGTCGGTGGTGATCCGCTCGACGGTCTGGCCGGTCTGGCGCGCGGTGATCTCCGCGATGCGGCGCTTCATCTTGCCGAAGACCTCGGCCTGGATGGCGATGTCGGTGGCGGCGCCGCTGATCCCGGCCGACGGCTGGTGCATGACGATCCGCGTGTTGGGCAGCAGGTAGCGCTTTCCGGGGGTGCCGGAGGAGAGCAGGAACTGGCCCATGGACGCGACGAAGCCGAGGCCGTAGGTCGAGACGTCCGGTTTGACGAGCTGCATGGTGTCGTAGATGGCCATGCCGGCGGTCACCGAGCCGCCGGGTGAGTTGATGTAGAAGGTGATGTCCTTCGCCGGGTCGTCGGCGGCCAGCAGGAGGAGCTGGGCGATGATCCGGTTGGCGACCTCGTCGTTGACCTCGGAGCCGAGGAAGACGATCCGGTCGCGCAGGAGCTGTTGGTAGACCGAGTCTTCGGGTGCGGTGCTCGGTGAGTGCATGTCGGGTACGGCGAGAAGGGTCATGGCCCGACGGTAGGGCCGGGGGTCACGTGGGCGGGGGTGGTTTCGCTGTGAGCGTGCGGCGTTCGCTCCCGGCGATCATGCGAAAGGGGCCGGGGGGGGGGGGGGGGGGGCCGCGGGGGCGCCCGGGGGGGGGGGGAGGGGGAGGGGCGGCCGCGGGGCCGCGGGGGGGGCGGCCCCCGCCCCCAGCGG
>NZ_JAPZLD010000069.1:0-45374 GCF_030182635.1 Amycolatopsis ponsaeliensis | reverse complement strand
CGGTCCGGGCGCCCGCCGGCGTCCGGCGGTGGAGGTCTGCGGGCCCACCGCCGCTGTGGGCGCCCCCGTCCCGTCCCGGGCCCCCCCCCCCCCCACTCCCGGGATGGCGGCCTGGTGCGCACATCGATCTTGTGCTGCCGTCGGGCTTGGTGCGGCAGTACTCGCTGTGCGGCGACCCGTCCGAAAAGGACCATTACCGGATCGCGGTGCGGAAGATCGGCGTCGCGTCGGCCGAGGTCCACGCCCTCACGCCGGGCACGCGGGTCACCGTGCGCGGCCCGCGGACGGCGTTCCCGTTCGTCGGCGAGGGCCCGTTCTGGTTCGTCGCGGGCGGCATCGGGATCACGCCGATCCTGCCGATGGTCCGCCGCGCGAAGGCCCGCGGCGCGGACTGGCGGCTGGTCTACACCGGTCGCAGCCGCGAATCGATGCCGTTCCTGGCCGAGCTGGAGAGCGACGACCGCGTCTGGATCCGCCCGGACACGGAGTACGGCATCCCCGCGTCGGGCGCCGAACTCCTCGACGGCCTCCCGGACGGCGCTTCGGTGTACTGCTGCGGCCCAGTGGCGATGATCACCGGAGTCCGCGTCGATCTCGGATTGACCGGCGCGAAAGCAGTCCACTTCGAGCGGTTCGCGCCGCCGCCGATCGTCGACGGCGAGCCGTTCCAGCTGACTCTCCGCAGGTCAGGGCAAGTCTTGGACGTCCCGGCGGGCCGGACCGCCCTCGACGTCTTCCTCGAGGCGCGGCCGGGCACGCCGTATTCGTGCCGCCAGGGTTTCTGCGGGACGTGCGCGGTGCCGGCGGCCGGCGGCGGGTCGATGCGGATCTGCGTCGACCGAGGCACCACCGTGCTCGACCTATGACTCCTGGGGCACCCAGGCGCCGATGACCGGCTTGAACTCCCGGATGGTCCGCTCCGCGATGACGCCTTCCAGCAGGTACGGGTCCTGGTCGATCGTCGCCTTCAGGTCCGCTTCGTCGTCGGCCTGGTAGAGCGTGATGCCGCCGGAACCGTCGCCGAGCGGCCCGGCGACCGCGACGCGGCCCTCTTCGGCCAGCTTGCCCAGGAACTCGCGGTGCCGGGGCCGGACCTCCGGCATCTTCTCCTGGACGTAGGTGATTTCGACGAGGTACCAGGCCATGTGGATCTCCGGGGTCGGGCAGGGGCGGGACGGGACCGACGCTACCCGGGTCGTCACCGTGTCCCAGCATCCGATCTGTGGCTGTGTGGCACCGGGAAGCCAACCCGATAGGCTGGGCGTGCGTCAGTACCTGTGTGAGCGCTGTGAATACCGTGAACCTGCTGACGCGACACACCGTGCAAACCGGGGTCGAGGACAGGCAGGGGTTCATGCTCGAGGGCAATGCGGAACGCAGTGTCGAGGCAACCCTCGGCCAACTGCGGGTCATGGACGGTCCGGCCCCGGCGCAAGCGCCGACACCGCTGACCCTCGAAGACCTCTATCGCCAGCACCGCATGCGGCTGGTCCGGCTGGCGATTCTGCTGGTGGACGAGCCCGCGACGGCGGAAGACGTGGTGCAGGAGGCCTTCACCGGCCTGCATCGCAACTGGGGCAGGCTCCGGGACGCCGCGGCCGCCGTCGGCTACCTGCGCACCGCCGTGGTCAACGGGTCACGCAGCGTGCTGCGCCGGCGCAAGACCGCCCGCGAGTACGTGCCGCCGCACGCGGTCAACGCGCGGTCCGCGGAGAGCCTCGCGATGCTCTCCAGCGAGCACCAGGCCGTGGTCAGCGCGCTGTCCAAGCTGCCGCCCCGCCAGCGCGAAGTGCTGGTGCTGCGTTACTACGGTGGGCTGAGCGAGGCCGAAATCTCTGAGGCCGCAGGCATTTCCAAGGGTACCGTTAAGTCGACCGCCAGCCGGGCGCTCGAGGCACTCCAAAAGGCCATGCAGGCCCCACAGTGACCCGGGTGGACCATTCCGATCACTGAGTCGTATCACCATGCTTGGTCCAGACCAATATATGCTGGGGTGCGTGAGAGGCGCCGGAGATTTCGTGATCATGGGCGGCCGGGTCGCCGCCCCGGACCGTGTACTCGATGACGGCTGGGTAGCCGTCTCCGACGGGCGGATCGCCGGCGTGGGTTCCGGGACCCCGCCGTCGGGCGAATACGTCGACGTCGGCGGGGCACTGGTCGTGCCCGGGTTCGTCGACACCCACTGCCACGGCGGGGGAGGTGCTTCGTTCACCTCCCTCGATCCCGAGGAACTCCTGACGGCGGTGCGAGCGCACCGCCGTCACGGCACCACGACCATGCTCGCCAGCCTGGTGTCCGACCCGGTGGACATCCTGCGTGAGCAGGTTGCTGCGCTGCGTGAGATCGTCCAGGACGGCGAGGTCGCGGGCATCCACCTGGAGGGGCCGTTCATCTCGAAGGCCCGCTGCGGGGCCCACGACCCGGAGACGCTGCTCGAGCCGGACACCGGCACGGTCGACAAGCTCCTGCGCGCCGGCCAGGGCGCGATCCGGATGGTCACCATCGCCCCCGAGCTCCACGGCGGCGTCAAGGCCGTCCGGCAGCTGGCCGAATCGGGCGTCATCGCCGCCATCGGGCACACCGACGGCGTCGAGGAGCAGCTGCTGCCGGCCATCGACGCGGGAGCTTCGGTGGCGACGCACCTGTTCAACGGCATGCGGCCGCTGCACCACCGCGAACCGGGGCCGGTCGGGGCACTGCTCGATGACGAGCGCATCACGATCGAGCTCATCTGCGACCTGGTGCACCTGCACCCGACCGTGGTGCGGCTGGCCGCGAAGCACGCGGGCCGCAACCGGACGGTGCTCATCACCGACGCGATGTCAGCCACCGACGCCGCCGACGGCCGCTACACGCTGGGCCGCCTCGAGGTCGACGTCCACGACGGCGTCGCCACCCTGGCCGACAACGGCTCGCTGGCCGGCAGCACCCTGACGATGGACACCGCCTTCCGCAATCTGGTCCGGGGTGCGAAACTCGGCATCCTCGACGCGGTGCACGCGACGTCGCAACGGCCCGCCGAACTGCTCGGCATCGCCGACCGCACCGGGATGCTGTGCCCCGGTTACGTGGCCGACATCGTCGTGCTCGACCAGGACCTGCGGCCGGCGAAGGTGCTGCGCCGGGGTGAATGGGTCGCCGAGGTGGGTACGGCTACCTTGAGTACCTGAGATCCTGCGAGCGAGACGGGCGGAGATGAGCGAGCCGAAGGACCCCGAGCAGCTGCTGGCGGACGCCCTTCGCGCGCAAGCCGTCTTCGCCCCGCAGGCGTCCCCGCCGGCTCCACCTCCTTCGCCGTCTTCGCCGCCGGAACCGGCTACGGACGCGGTCCCGACCAGCGCGATCAACGAGCTGCCGTCGGCGTACGGGCTGCTGTCCGGCGCGAGCGCGGACTCGCTGGAGCGCGAGCGGGCGGCGCTGGACCCGGTGTCCGAGGCACCCACGGCGTACACCCCGCGTCCCCCGGAGCCTCCCCGCCAGGGCGCGCAGCTGCCCGCGTACTGGATTTTGTTGCTCGCGGTGCTGCTGGGACTCGCCGCGGGGTCCGTGGTGGGCCTGCTCACGCTGGTCTGACCGGGTCTCAGTAACGACTCAGGGTGACCCTGTACCGTTTTTGGGGTGATTCTCGCCCAGAGCACGGTCAACACAATGTCCCTGCTGCCGTCCTGGCTGGACCCCAACATTTTGCTCGATCAAGTGGCCGGCCCCGCGGTGGCGGTGCTATGCCTGGTGATCTTCATCGAGAGCAGCATCTTCCCGGTACTGCCCGGTGACTCGCTGCTGTTCACCGCCGGTCTACTCATCGCGAGCGGCAAGCTGTACCCGCTCTGGGTGACCTGCATCCTGGTGACGGTGGCGGCGCTGCTCGGCAACGTCGTCGGCTACTACCTCGGGTACTTCGTCGGGCCCAAGCTGTTCGACCGGCCGGATTCGAAGTTCTTCAAGCGAGAACACATCGACAAGACGCACGCGTTCCTTGAGAAGCACGGGCCCAAGGCGGTCGTGCTGGCCCGGTTCGTGCCGTTCGTCCGGACGTTTATCACCTGGATCGCCGGCATCGGCCGAATGGACCCGAAGCGCTACTTCACGTACACGGTGATCGGCGGCATCCTCTGGGCCGCGGGCATCACCGTTCTCGGTTGGATGCTCGGCGACATCCCATTCATCCGCGACAACATCGACGCGATCTTCGTGCTGATCGTGCTCATCTCGGTGGTCCCGATCGTGATCGAGTACCTCAAGTCGCGGCGCGAGAAGAAGGCGACGGCCGTCGCGGAGACCGATCCCGAGGTCACGCAGCGGATCCCGCGGGTGCGGGACTGAGGTTCGGCAGACAAAGAAGGGCCCTACCGGTCGGCGGTGGGGCCCTTTTTTGTCGTACCCCCGCGGTAACGTGAAAACAGGGGTCCCCCGGGAGGGGACCCCTGTTGGCGCAGGTCAGGTCATCGAGAACATCGAACCCGGGTTGAACAGGTTCTCCGGATCCAACGCAGCCTTGATCTGCCGGTGAACGCGGATCCCCACCGGGCCGATCTCCCGCGCCAGCCACTCGCGCTTGATCTTGCCCACCCCGTGCTCGCCCGTCACCGTCCCGCCGAGAGACAACCCCACCTCGAGGATCGCGTCGAACGCGCGCTGGGCCCGGGCGAACTCGTCCTCGTCGTCGGGCTGGTAAACGATCGTCGGGTGCATGTTGCCGTCGCCCGCGTGGCCGACCACCGCGATCCGCAGCCCCACCTCGGAACTGATCTTCTCGCAGCCGCGGATCAGCTCGGCGATGCGCGTGCGCGGCACGCACACGTCGTCGGTGAGCCACTGCCCGTACGTCTCCAGCGCCGTCAGCACCATCCGGCGGGCCTGCAGCAGCATCCGGCCCTCTTCGAGGTCCTCGGTCGTGTACGCGAGGTCCGCGCCGCAGTCGTTGCAGATCTGCTCGATCGCCGCCAGCTCGCGGCGGGCCACCTCGCCGCCCGCGTCCGACTGGCCCAGCAGCAGCGCCTGGCAGTCCGAACCCGCGCCGAGGTCGGTCTTCAAGTACGTCTCGGACGCCTTGATCGACGACGCGTCCATGATCTCCAGCAGTGACGGCACGAGCCCTTCGCGCACGATCCGGGCCACCGCTTCCCCGGCCGCTTCGGTCGTCGTGAAGCCGGCGACGAGCGTCGCCGGCGCCTGGGGCAGCGGCTTCAGCTGGACCGTCGCCTGCGTGATGACGCCGAGCGTGCCCTCGCTGCCGACGAACAGCCGGGCCAGGTCGTACCCGGCGACGCCCTTGACCGTGCGCCGTCCGGTCTTGAGCAGGGAGCCGTCGGCCAGCACGACCTCCAGGCCCAGCACCGAGTCCGTCGTGACGCCGTACTTCACACAGCAGAGGCCGCCCGCGTTGGTCGAGAGGTTGCCGCCGATCGTGCACCAGTCGTAGCTCGACGGGTCCGGCGGATAGAACAGCCCGTGCTTCTCGACGGCGTTGCGGAAGTCCAGGTTGACGACGCCCGGCTGCACGACGGCGAGCCGGTTGCCCGGGTCGATCTCGACGATCTCGTTCAGCTTGGTCATCGACAGCGTCACGCAGCCGTCGATGGCGTTCGCGGCGCCGGACAGCCCGCTGCCCGCCCCGCGCGGCACGATCGGCACCCCGGCTTCGGCACACGCCTTGACGACGGCCTGCACCTCCTCGACGTTCGCGGGCAGCACGACGGCGAGCGGCCGGCCGGAAGGCGCCAGCGGCATCATGTCGCGCGCGTAGGACGCGGTGACGTCGGAGTCGGTGAGCACGGCGCTCTTGCCGAGCAGGTCGCGGAGCCGGGTGACCAAAGCTTCGTCGCTCATGTCGTCATGGTAAGCCCGGCCAGTCCGCACTGCGGAACTTCTATTTCAAAACTGCCCCTACCGGACCAAGCCGAGGAGCTTGTCGACGTGCACCCGCAGCAGCACCCGCTGGTCGCTGACCATCGCGTCGCGGTACTCGTCCCAGTCGGGGTGCTCGCCGGCCGCGCGGCGGTAGTAGTCGACGAGCGCCTCGACGGTCTCGTCGTCCCGCGAAGCGGCCGGCGCCGTGAGCGAAGCGCGGCCCTCCGCGACGACGTAGCTCCAGCCGTCCTCGCTGCCCACGTGGTAGGTCACCCGCGGGTCGCGGCGCATGTTCTTCGTCTTCGCCCGCGTCTCCGTGATCGACGCGGTGATCGTGCCCGCCTCCGGGTCGTACAGGTGCGTGATCGTGGACAGCTGGGGCCGCCCGTCGCGGCGGATCGTGGCCAGGACACCGTGGCGGTGCGCGGCGAGGAAGTCCTTCAACGCTGTGTCGTCGGTCATACCCCCTACAAACCCGCGGCCGTCCCCCTTGTTCCTGGAGCAGCCCGGAGGAAATCTGCTTGCATACGGCAACTAAAGTGTGTTCCGACACATCGAGCACGCCTCCACTTGCATAACCGCTAGTGAAGGCACATCCTTGCCTGAGGCAACTAGTTGCAGCCGCCAACCAACGCCGTTGAAGGATCCCTCATGGCACCGAACACCTCCGCCACCCGGCCCAAGGCCGAACTGGACCTCGCCGACCAGCTCGGGCACGAGCTCGTCCGCCTGGTCCGCTTGATCAACAAGGCGAAGTCCCAGGTGTCCAAGCAGGGACCGGACGGAATCGAGCGGGCGGCCTACGCGATCCTCTTCACCCTCATCCACGAGGGCCCGCAGCGCACCAGCCGGCTCGCCGAGTCGCTCCACTCGGAGATCTCCACGATCAGCAGGCAGTCGAGCTCGCTCGTCCAGCACGGCCTGGTCGAGCGCCAGGCCGACCCCGAAGACGGCCGCGCCTGCCTGCTCGCGCCGACCGCCGAGGGCATGCGGGTGTTCGAAGAGAACCGCAAGCAGCGCAACCAATGGCTGGCCGACGTGCTCGGGGACTGGACCGACGGGGAAATCCAGACCCTGAACAAGCTCTTCGGCCGACTCAACACAGGTATCGAGAACCATTCTCCACAGCTGGCCGACGCCCAGGCGTCCGCCGGTGCACCGGCCAAGGGGGCCAACGCATGAGTTCCACCACCGAAACGCCGGCACTGCCCGAGGTGGGTCAACCACCCCGGCTGAGCCACCGCCAGATCGTCACGATCCTGAGCGGCCTGATGTGCGGCATGTTCCTCGCCGCGCTCGACCAGACGATCGTCGGCACGTCGATCGTCAAGATCGCCAACGACCTGCACGGCTTCGACCTGCAGGCGTGGGCGACCACGGCGTACCTGATCACCTCGACGATCGTCACGCCGATCTACGGCAAGCTCTCCGACATCTACGGCCGCAAGCCGTTCTACCTGGCCGCGATCACGATCTTCGTCGCCGGTTCGGCGGCGTCGACGTTCTCGACGTCGATGTACGAGCTGGCCGCCTTCCGCGCGGTGCAGGGTCTCGGCGCCGGCGGTCTGATGTCGCTGGCCATGACGATCCTCGGCGACATCGTGCCGCCGCGTGAACGGGCGAAGTACCAGGGTTACATCCTGGCCGCGTTCGGCCTGTCGACCGTGCTCGGCCCGGTGCTGGGCGGCTTCTTCGCCGGCATCGACAACCTGGCCGGCCTGCACGGCTGGCGCTGGGTCTTCCTGATCAACGTCCCGATCGGCATCATCGCGCTGTTCGTCGTGGCGAAGGTGCTGAACGTGCCGCACACGCCGCACAAGCACAAGATCGACTGGTGGGGCGCGCTGACGCTGGTCGTCGCGGTCGTGCCGTTCCTGATCGTCGCCGAGCAGGGCCAGAAGTGGGGCTGGGGCGACCAGAAGGCCATCCTCTGCTACGTCGTGGGCGGCATCGGCGTCATCTCGTTCATCCTGGTCGAGAAGGTGATGAAGGACGCCGCGCTGATCCCGCTGCGGCTGTTCAAGAACTCGACGTTCACCGTGGCGATCATCGGCGGTGTCATCGTCGGTGTCGCGATGTTCGGCGCGATCACGATGATCCCGCAGTTCATGCAGGTCGTGCAGGGCTACACGCCGACCGAGTCCGGGTTGCTGATGCTGCCGCTGATGGCGGGCATCATGACCAGCTCGATCGTTTCGGGCCGGCTCACCGGGAAGACCGGGCGCTACAAGATCTTCCCGATCGTCGGCACCATCCTGATCGCCGGTGGCGCGTTCTTCTTCGCGCAGGTCAAGTACGACTCGCCGCTGTGGCACCCGCTGGTCGCGGCCGCCATCATCGGTCTCGGCCTGGGCCAGTGCATGCAGACGCTGATCATCGCGGTGCAGAACGCGGGCCCGCGCAGCGACATGGGCGTCTCGACCGCGTCGGCGACGTTCTTCCGCCAGATCGGTGGTACCGCGGGTGTCGCGATCTTCCTGACGGTCCTGTTCAACACCCTGATGCCCAACATCACGAAGGCGTTCGGCGGTCAGCTGCCGGCCGGCGCCGGCGCGGGCATCGGCAACCTGTCCGAGAACACCAGCGTGATCCAGACCCTGCCGGAGGCGATCAAGACGCCGATCCTGATCGGCTTCACCGAGTCGATCACGACGGTGTTCTACATCGCGGGCGCGGTGTCGCTGCTGGCCACGCTGGTGCTGCTGTTCATGAAGGAGATCCCGCTGTCCAACGCGGCCCCGGCCGCGGCGGCCATGGAGGGCGGCGAGGCGCTGCTCGAGGCGGACGAGCACGACTTCACCGACGAGCCCACCGAGATCGTCGAGCCGGTCAAGCCGCTCGATCGCGAGCCGGCCCTGGTCGGCGGCGGGAAGCACGCCTTGAGCACCAACGGGCACGGTGACTACCAGGCCGTGTCGGGCGCGCTGCCGATGCCGATCTCGAACTCCGTCGCGGACTCCGAGGTGGACGTCCCGGTCGGTGCGGGTGGAGTGCCGGTCGTCGGGCACGTGCGCCGTCAGGACGGCAGCCACGTCGCGGGCGCGGCGCTGACCCTGATCGACCAGCGCGGCCGCCAGGTCGCGCGGGCCACCGGCTCCGTGGACGGCAGCTACTCGGTCCCCAGCCAGGGCCCGGGCGCGTACGTCCTCATCGTGTCGGCCCACGGCCACCAGCCGCAGGCCTCCAGCGTCGTGATCGGCAGCGGGCCGGCGACGGTCGACGTCACGCTCACCGGGTCCGGCGAGCTGACCGGCACCGTGAAGGCCGCGGCGACCGGCTCGCCGCTGCCGAACGTCACGGTGACGCTGACCGACAGCCGCGGCGAGGTGAACGGCGCGTTCATCACGACCACGGACGGCACCTACGCCTTCGTCGGGGTCGGCGCCGGCGCCTACACCCTGGTCGCCAGCGGCGCGGGTCACCGGCCCGTCGCGGTGACGCTGACCGTGCCGGACAGCGGCGTGCTGCGCCACGACGTCGAGCTGGCCAGCTCGGTGCAGCTCAGCGGGGTCGCGCGGACCGAGGGCGACCGGGTCGTCCCGGACGCGCGGATCACCGTGCTCGACGCCGAAGGCAACGTCGCGGCCGTGGCCCGGACCGACGGCGAGGGCCGGTACCTGGTGAGCGACCTGCCCGCGGGCGCGTACACGGTGGTCGCGAGCGGCTACCCGCCGGCGACCAGCCAGGTGGAGCTGACCGGCGGCGAAGCCGGCCACGACGTCCGGCTGAGCTACGACCAGGCCCTCGACGAGCTGGTCGACCGGTCATGACCGGTCTGCGCGCGACCTTCCGCACGGCCGAGGGCTGGGCGGTGGAGCACGCCGTGCTCACCGTGACCGACCCGGCCGGGCGGCAGGTCGCCCGGCAGGCGGCCGACGTCCGCGGCGACGTCGTCACCGACGCGCTCGCGCCGGGGACGTACACCGCGGTCGTCACGGCGGCCGGATACACCCCGGTCGCCCGGATGGCGCAGGTCGCTTCGGACGGTTCGGGCTCGCTCGGCGACGTCGTGCTGGCCCCGGTCGCCGAGGCGATCGACCTGCCGCCCGCCGGGCCGTGGGTGATCGACCCGATGCACTCCTCGGTGGTCGCGACCGCCCGGCACCTGGGCATCGCGAGCATCAAGGCGCGGTTCCCGGACGTGTCCGGCCGGATCGAGATCGGCCGCCCGGCCGAGCGGTCGTCGGTGCACGCCGAGATCAAGGCGGCGAGCATCGACACGAACATCCGGATGCGCGACGACCACCTGCGCTCGCCGGACTTCCTCGACGTCGACGTCCACCCGGTGATCACGTTCGCGAGCACGGGGATGCGCCAGCGCGGCGTGGACTCGTGGACGTTGCTGGGCGACCTGACGCTGCACGGCGAGCGCCGCGAGATCGAGCTGGAGCTGACGTACGGCGGCTGGGGCCCGGACCCGTGGGGCGGCGTGCGCGTGGCGTTCCACGCCGAGACGACGCTGCACCGCAACGACTTCGCGATCAACTACAGCGCGATGGTCCGGGCGGGCGTCGCGGCGGTCGGCACGACGGTGAAGATCGAGCTGGACGTCGAAGCGGTGCAAGGCGAGTCGCTGCCGCAGTTCTGAGCGCGTCGAGTTCGTGAAGGCCCTCTCACCGCTGGTGAGGGGGCCCTCACCGTTCGTAGATCCTGAATATCCCGGAGCGCTCGATTCGACCGTTCGCCGTGGGCCGTTCACCTGGGGCACGTAGGCTCCTTGTGTGAACTTCGTGAGCATCGAGGCCGCGGGCGTCGGCGTGAGCTGGCTGGACACCGCCGGTCCGCTGCTCGTCTGGGTGATCGTGCTGAGCTTCGTGCTGGTCGAATGCGCGCTGATCATCGGGCTGTTCCTGCCCGGCGACTCGCTGCTGTTCGGGGCCGGCGTGGTGCTGGCCCAGCACGGTTCGGACGCGAACGCGTGGTTCCTCTCGGGGGCCGCGCTGATCGTCGCCGTGCTCGGGAACCAGATCGGCTACTACATCGGCCGGACCGGTGGCACCAAGCTCATCGCCCGCCGCGACGGCAAGGTGCTGAACCGCCAAGCCCTCGAACGCGCGCAGCGGTTCCTGGACAAACGGGGCTTCTTCGCGATCGTGGCGGCCCGGTGGATCCCGTGGATCCGCACGCTGGCCCCGCTGATCGCGGGCGCCGCCCGGATGGACCCGCGCCGCTTCATGGCGGCGACGGCGCTGGGCGGCCTGCTGTGGGTGCCGACCCTGGTGCTGCTCGGCTACTACGGCGCCGGCCTGCTGGACGCGCTGCCGTGGCTGAAGACGGCCGCGCTGTGGATCAGCATCGCGTTCTTCGTGGTCGGGACCGGGTACGGCGTGCTGCGCTACCGCCAGGAGATGCGCCGCCCCGTCGAAGAGACGGACGACGCGCGGGCCTGACTCAGAGCTCCGGGTCGGCCCAGATCTCGAGCTGGATGCCGTCCGGGTCGCGGAACACCACGACCTTCGAGCCTTCGAACGTGCGCGACGGCGCGGCGGGCAGGTACGAGACGCCGAACTCGGCGAGCCGGCACTCCCATTCGGCCAGCTCGGCGGTCGACCGCACGCGGAACGCGACGTGGTCGAGCCCGGTTCTGCGTTCGTCGAACCCGCGTCTTCCGGTGTCCGCGTGCTGGACCAGCACCACGGAGAACTCGTCCCCGGCGGACCGGAGCACGACCTTGCGCAGTCCCGTGTCCGGCTCTTCGCGCCGGGTGACCTCCTCGAGGTCGAGGACGCGGACGTACCAGGGCACGCTGCGGTCCACGTCGGTCACGGTGAGCGCGAGATGGTGCACGGACATGAGTTTTGCCATGGCTTTCGAAGCCGTCCTTTCGCGTGGCGGCTCCCCAGAGTTGCACAGCGTTCGCCCACCGAAACCAGGGTGACCAAGTTCCCGTCCGATCGTGATCTCGCCGTCTCCGGGCGTCCCAGCAGGCGGACGCCGGTGACTGAAGGTCATTCAGGTCTATCGGACAGTGTTCGGACGGTCACCGGCAGTCGCCACATCCTGCGACTCAAGGTGACATTAGCTGGACAACTAGTGAGATGGACACCTTCGCGTTTGGCTCAACTCAGTAGCCTGGATGCTCGGCGGCGCCGGCGGGCGACGCGAGCGAGGAGGGATCCACTGAATACAAGTCTTCCCCCGCGGACCCACCGCCATCGACCATCCGCGAACGCAGTCCTGCTGATCGGCCTCGTGATCACCGTCGCCGTCGCCCTGGTCACCTTCTTCTGGCCGCAGCTGGACACCAAGATCGCTCTGATCCTTACACTCGCCGGCTCGGCTGTCTCACTCACCTTGAGCAGCAGGCTGGAGCTGGGCGAGATCAAGCAGAGCCTCGCCGGTCTCGGCCTGGAACCTCAACGCGCGGCCCAAATCCAGCAATGGGCAAAGAGCGATCGGTTTGTCCTCACCAGGTACAACGAACTGCGGAAAGAGATGGACGATCTCGCGTCCGGGATCTACCAGCTCCGCACCATCGATTCGGTGTTCGAGGACGATGTCCGGTCGATCGACGAGATGACCGCGAACGAAGTGCTGCGCTCCACCTGCCCGATCTCCACCGTCTCCGCCGAGAAAGCCCGAGGGCAAATCGCCGACGCCCGGTACCGCGCCTCGGTCAAGGCACACCTCGCTGCGGCTCAGCGTGGTGTCAAGGTGACGCGTGTGTACCTCTTCCGCGACGAGGGGATGTTCAGGGACGAGGTCCTGCTCAACCACCTCAAAGATCTCAACAAGAGGATCGCCGTGATGGTGTTGCTCCACGACGAGGCGCCGCAGCACGAAGACTTCGACTACCTCATCTTCGGCACCCGCCGCGTGTCAGTAGGCGTTGTCGGTGGCGTGACAGGAACAGTTCAGTCCGCGATCGTTTACTCCGACCGCCAGATCGTCAACGATTACATCGAGCGGTACCGCAGGCTCACCGGCCTGTCCGTGCCGTTCGCCGAAGCCGTTCGCAGGGTCGAAAGCCGTCCGAGCTGAGCCCGGACGGTCACCGGCCGCCACCGACGTCGAGCACCGACCCCGTGGTGAACGACGACGCGGGCGACAGCAGGAACAGCACCGCTTCGGCGATCTCGGCCGGCTCACCGGCGCGCCCCATCGGGATCTGCGGCGCGTACTTCGCCATCCGGTCCGGCAGCCCGGCCGCCTCGTGCAGGCCGGTGTGGATCATCCCGGGCGCGACCGCGTTCACCCGCACGCCCTCGCCCGCGACCTCCTGCGCGAGCCCGAACGTCAGCGTGTCGACGGCGGCCTTCGACGCCGCGTAGTGCACCCACTCCCCGGCCGAGCCCGTGCGCGCGGCCGTCGAGGAGATGTTGACGATCGCGCCGCCGTCGCCGCCGTACCGCGTCGACATCCGGCGGACCGCCTCGCGGCAGCACAGGAACACGCCGGTGACGTTGACGTCGAGCGTGCGCCGGACGACCTCGACGTCGTAGGAGTCGAGCCGCCCGGGCGTGTTGCCGACGATCGCGGCGTTGTTGACCAGCGCTTTCACCGGCCCCAGCTCCTCCGCGGCGTCGAACAGCGCGCGGACGTCGTCCTCGACGGAGACGTCCGCGCGGACCACCAGCGCCTGCCGGCCGTGCGAACGAACCAGCGAAGCGACCTCCGCCGCCGGCGCGGGATCGCCTGAGTAGTTGACGACGACGTCGTGGCCGCGCTGAGCCGCCAGGGTGCAGATGGCCGCCCCGATACCTCGGCTGCCGCCCGTGACTATGAGAGTCAAATCGCGAAGTTGGCCAGCGGGAGGTTTTCCAGCACCAGGTCCGCACGGTCGCGCGTCTGCGAGATGAGGTCGGCGTTGCGCTGGTCCGAGCCGAGCGCGCGCTGCCGGGCCTCGACCAGCGAACGGCCGTAGCGGCGGTGGCGCGACACCAGCCGTTCGATCCGCTCGGGCTCGTCCGGCGCCAGGAACCAGGCCTCG
Organism: Amycolatopsis ponsaeliensis; assembly: GCF_030182635.1. Classification (NCBI taxonomy): domain Bacteria; kingdom Bacillati; phylum Actinomycetota; class Actinomycetes; order Pseudonocardiales; family Pseudonocardiaceae; genus Amycolatopsis; species Amycolatopsis ponsaeliensis. The sequence goes on along the minus strand of NZ_JAPZLD010000069.1, from coordinate 31,594 downwards.
GTCAGCAGCGGCCGGATGCCGCTCCACGGGTCGTCCGGCAACAGCAGGTAATTGCCCTCCGTGATCACCAGCTGGACCTCCGGCGGCACCGCGACGGCCCCGGCGATCGGCTCCTCGATCTCACGGCGGAACTCCGGCGCGTACACCGTCTCGCGGCCTTCGGCGAGCCGCTTGATCATGTGGAAGTAGCCGGCCGCGTCGAACGTGTCCGGGGCGCCCTTGCGCTCGGTGCGCTCCAGCCGGCGCAGTTCGACCTGCGCGAGGTGGAAGCCGTCCATGCCGACCACCGCGGCGCGCGAACCGAGCGCGTTGGCCAGCGCCCACGCCAGCGTGGTCTTGCCGGACGCGGGCGCGCCGATGATGCCCAGCACGTTGCGCTGCCCGCGCACGGTCAGGCCCTCGGCCCGGGCCAGCAGGTCGTCGAACGCCGTCATGTCCTGTTCCTTCCTGCGATCGCGGTCGTCCACGACCGCGGTCCCACCTGCCGCACCCGTTCGGCGGCCACCTCGTTGGCGAAGCGGATCCGGTCCGTCACCGTCCGTTCGCGCGTCACGGCCACGGCGAGCGCGCCGTGCCAGACGTCGCCCGCACCTAGTGTGTCTCGCGCTTCGACTCCCGCGACAGGCACCTCACCCGAGCCGCCGTCCGCAGTGGACCACCGCACCGGGCCGGGTCCCGCGGTGGTGATGACGGTGGGGACGCCGCGCTCGTGCAGCCCCGGTTCCGGCGCCCGGAAGTGGGCGGAGCAGGCGGCGATGTCGACCAGCGGGAGGAGCTCGTCGAGCACGGGCTTCCAGCTCCCGGCGTCGAGCACGACCGGTGCCTTCGCGCGCCGCGCGACGTCCAGCGCGAGTTCCGGGTAGTGCCCGTCGAGCAGCACGACGTCGGCCTCCGGAAGCGCCGCTTTCACGCGAAAGTGGCGCTCGGCGGCGTTGCGGGAAACCACCGTCCTCTCGCCGTCGCGGTCGCGGACGGCGACGGCACTGACCGGCGGCGGATCGGGCAGGTCGGGAGCGAGGTCGATCAGCCGGACCCCGTGCGCTTCGAGGTCGGCGCGGGCGAGCGCCGCCAGCGGGTGTGCACCGAGGACGGTCAGCAAGGTCGCCTCGGCACCGAGCGCGGCGGCCGTCACCGCGGCGTTCGTCGCGGGCCCCCCGGCCGCGACGTCCACCCGCAGTGACTGCACCTTTTCGCCCGGTGCCGGAAGCTCGTCGACCCGCTGGATCACGTCCACGGTGCACAAGCCCGCCAGCAGCACTCTCACTTCAAGCCGGCCACGTGTGTCGCAGCGGCGGCTTCTTCGATCTCGCCGTTTTCGTTGAGCCGCAACGCACCCGTGAGCAGGCCGACGACCTGGTTCATCGAGTGCGTCTTCGGCGAGACGACCGCGACGCGCTTGCCGAGGCGGTGCACGTGGATGCGGTCGGCGATGTCGAACACGTGGGGCATGTTGTGGCTGATCAGCACCACCGGCAGGCCGCGGTCGCGGATCCGGCCGATGAGGTCGAGCACCTTGCCGGACTCGGCGACGCCGAGCGCGGCGGTGGGCTCGTCCATGATCACGGCCTTGGTGCCGAACGCGGCCGCGCGGGCCACGGCGACACCTTGGCGCTGACCACCGGAAAGCGTCTCCACGGGCTGGGAGATCGACTTGATGTTGATGCCCAGCTCGTCGAGGATCCGCTGCGCCTCGGACCGCATGGTCGCGGTGTCGAGCTTCCGGAACAGCCCGAACGGCCCCTTGAGCCGCTTTTCGCGGCCCAGGAACATGTTCGACGCGATGTCGAGCGCGGGCGCGACGGCGAGATCCTGGTACACCGTCTCGATCCCGTAGTGCCGGGCGTCCAAAGGGGACTTGAAGTGAACGGTCCGACCGTCCACTTTGATCTCTCCCTCGTCCGGGATCACGGCCCCGGAAAGGGTTTTGATGAGTGAGGACTTGCCGGCGCCGTTGTCCCCGACCACGGCGAGCACCTCGCCGGGGAGCAGGTCGAAGTCGGCACCGTCGATCGCGGTGACGCGGCCGTAGCGTTTCACCAGCCCGCGGGCCTGGAGGATGGGATCGGTCATGACTGCTGCTGCCTCCTCGCGATCCGGTCCACCACGACGGCGGCGATCAGCAGGGCCCCGGTGGCGAGGTCCTGGTAGTTGCCGTCCACGTTCATCTGCGTCAGCCCGGACCGCAGCACCGCCACGACCAGCGCGCCCATCAGCGTCCCGAGCACCGAACCGCGGCCGCCGAAGAGGCTCGTCCCGCCGAGGACGACGGCGGTGATCGAGTCGAGGTTGCCGAGCTGGAACTGGTTCGGGTCGGCGTTCGGCGTCCGGCCGAGCGCCTGCCACGCGGCGAGGCCGAAGGCCAAACCGGCCACGATGTACACCGAGAGGACCGTGCGGTTGACCTTGATGCCGGACAGCCGCGCGGACTCCGGCGCGTTGCCGACCGCGTAGACGTGCTTGCCCCACGCGGTTTTCGTCAGCGCGTACCAGATCCCGAGGTACATCAGCAGCGCCAGCGTCATGCCGTAGGTGATGGGGATGCCGCCGAAGAGGTAGCGCTTGGTGCCGAGCCACTGGAGCAGCCCGTCGGTCACCGGCACGGCCTGGCCGCCGGCGATCAGCTTCGACACCGCGGTCAGCATGGTGAACGTGCCGAGCGTGATGATGAACGCCGGGAGCTTGATCCGCGTCGCGAGCGAGCCGATGAAGATGCCGACGATGATCGTCAGCACGACGCCGGCCAGGAGCGCGACGAAGCCGTTCGTGCCGGCCGCGGCGAGCTTCGCCATGATCAGCGTCGCGACGACCATGGACGACGCGTTGGACAGGTCGATGCCCGCGATGAGGATGACGAGCGTCTGGCCCAGCGCGAGCGTCCCGACGACCAGCGACTGCTGGACCACCGTGGACAGGTTGTCGAGGTCGAAGAACGTGTCCGTGGCCAGCGAGAACACCACGATCGCGACGACCAGCGCGAGCGCCGGGCCGACCGCGGGAGCGCGGAGGAGGAACTCGCCGAGCGACTCACGTTCCTTTGTGGACACTGCGGTTGCCGTCGTCACTTCGCGCCTCCCCAGCAGTTCTGCAGGCCCCACGCGGTGTCGTGGCTTTCGATGCCGGGCAGCGGCTTGTCGGTGATCACGGCGGACCCGGTGTTGACGAAGCCGGTCGGCTTCTTGCCGGTCTTCGCGTACTCGACGGCGGCGAGCACGCCTTGTTCGGCCATCTTCTTCGGGAACTGCATGACGGTCGCGGCGTACTGGCCGTCCTTGACGTTCTGGACGCCTTCGCAGCCGCCGTCGATCGAGCCCATGACGATCTGGCCGGTGAGCCCGCGGGCCTTCAGCGCCGCGTACGCGCCGCGGCCCATCGGCTCGTTCATCGAGTAGACGGCGTTGATGTCGGTGCTGCGCTGCAGCAGGTTCTCCATGCCCTGCTGGGCGAGGCTCTGGTCGCCGTTGGCCGCGGTGTGGCCCTTGATCTCCGGCGAGCCGTCGGTCAGCCCGATGCCCTTGAGGAATCCGCCGTGGCGCTGGGTGTCGACCGAACTGCCGGCGGTGCCGTCGACCATCAGCAGCTTGGGCGGGGTGCCCTTGAGTGCGGCCTTGACGTAGGCGCCCTGCTGCTCGCCGGCGGCGAAGTTGTCGGTGGCGAAGGTGGCGTCGACGGCGTCGGGCGGTTCGGTGGCGGTGTCGAGGGCGATGACCAGGACCCCGGCGTCGCGGGCGTCCTTGATCGCCTTGAGCACGCCGGTCGAGGAGCTGGGCGTGATGAGGATCGTGTTCACGCCCTGCTGCATGAGGTTTTCGATGGCGCGGACCTGGCCGTCGTTGTCCCCGTCGAACTGGCCGGCGAGGGCGTTGAAGTCGGCGCCGTTGGCCTGCGCGGCCGCTCTGGCGGAGTTGCGCAGTTCGACGAAGTAGGGGTTGGTGTCGGTCTTGGTGACCAGGCCGACCTTCGCTTTACCACTCCCGCCGGTGTTGGTGCTGCCACCCCAATGGCGTTCGACGGTGCATCCGGTCGTCGCGGCGAGGACGGCGGCCAGCGTGAGTGCGGTGAGACTTCGCTGTCTCATGGGTTCCCACCCCTTTATGGAAGACACGGTGTGATCGAGTGCTTGCCGATGGTCGGGAAGGTAGACAGACTGCACCGTGGACGCAAGCGTTTGCGCAAACGCTTGCCGGAAAGGATTGGCATGCCCCAGCCGAGATCATCGCGGCCGACCCAGCGGGACATCGCCGAGCTCGCCGGCGTCTCGATCACGACCGTCTCGCACGTCGTCAACGGGACGCGGGCGGTCGCCGAGGACACCAAGGCGGCCGTCCTCCGGGCGATCGAGACGACCGGCTACACCGGCGACGCGATCGCCCGATCGCTGGTCACCGGCGGGACGCGGTCGATCGGGATGGCCATCTCGCTGGTGGCCAACCCGTACTTCGCGACGCTGATGCAGGCAATCGAGCGGGAGGCGTCGGCGCACGGGTACACCGTGCTGCTGGCCGACACGCACGACACCGCGGGCACGGAGCGTGACACCGTGCGGGCGCTGCGCTCGCGGCGCGTCGACGGCCTGCTCATCACCCCGGCCCCGGGTGACGGCCCGGTGATCGGCGAGCTGGTGTCGCTGGACGTGCCGACGGTGCTGATCGACCGGCTGACCACCCGCGCCGACGTCGACCAGGTGGGCACGGAGAACATCCAGGCGACGTCGGCGCTGACCGCGCACCTGGCGAAGCTCGGGCACCGGCGGATCGGGATGATCAGCGGCACGCCCGGGCTCTCGACCAGCGAGGAGCGCGTGCTGGGCTACCGGCTGGGCCTCGGCCGGTCCGGGCTGACGTGGTCGTCCGACCTCGTGGCCTGCGGGAACTCGTCGCACGAGGGCGGCGCGCTGGCGTTGAGCACGCTGCTGGCGCTGCCCGAGCCGCCGACGGCGCTGGTCGTCGGGAACGACAGCATGATGGTCGGGGTGCTGCACGAAGCGCGGCGGCGCGGGCTGAAGATCGGGCAGGACCTGCCGGTGGTGGTCTACGACGACGTCGAGTGGGCGGACCTGGTGGACCCGCCGCTGACGACGATGGCGCAGCCGATCGAGGAGATCGGGCGGCAGGCGGTGCGGCTGCTGCTGGCCCGGATCAACGACCCCGCGCGCAAGGCCGAGACGGTCCGGCTGGCACCCACCCTGCGTCACCGTGAGTCGTGCGGCTGCCCGCCGGTTCACTCACATCAGTGATTCTGCGGTCCTGACGCCTCGGCGTGGCCGCTCAGCGGATACCTTTCCGCTGAGCGTCTGCGAGGGCCAATGACCGCACTTTCGCCAGAGCTCCGGTTGTGGGACCCCCCGGTCACCTACCGGATCGGCGTCGCGATGGGTACGCACGCGAACCCTTACTCGGGTGAGCTGCTGCGCTCGATCAGGGCGGCCGCGGCGCAGGCGGGGTGCGACGTCACGCTGGCCGACACCGGCGACACGGTGAGTGAAGAAGCGGCGCGGGTGGGCGCGCTGCGGGCGGAGCTCGTGGACGGCATGCTGCTGGTCCCCTCGATCGGCGACGAAGCGGTGATCAACGGCCTGGTCCGGATGGGCGTGCCGACGGTGCTGGTCGACCGCGTCGCCGCCCGCAACGACGTCGACCAGGTGGGCACGGAGAACGTGCACGCGGTGGCGTCGCTGGTCCGCCACCTGACGTCGGGCCGGCACCGCAAGATCGGCTTGATTTCGGGCGACGAGGGCCTGGACATCAGCCGCGAGCGCGTCCGCGGCTACCGGCTGGGGCTGGAGCAGGCGGGGCTGCGGTTCAACCGCGAGCTGGTGGAGTCCGGGTTGTCGACCTCGGGCGGAGCGGCCCGCGCGACGGCCAAGCTCCTGGACGGCTGGCCCTCCCCGACGGCACTGGTGGTGGCGGACGAGTCGATGCTGGTGGGGGTCCAGTACGAGGCCCACCGCCGCGGCATCCACATCGGCTCGGAGCTGGCGGTGGTCGGCTACGGCGACATGGAGTGGGCTCGGCGGGTGAGCCCGGCGATGACAACGTTGGCCCAGCCGGTGGCGGACATCGGGCAGCGGGCGGTCCAGCTGCTGCTGTCCCGCATGGCCGACCCGGACCGGCCGCCGGAATCGGTTTCGCTGACGCCGCGTTTCCTGCACGGCGCCTCCTGCGGCTGCTGACCGGACAGTGGCCACTTCCGGACGCCACGGAGTGACAACTGGTCCAAATGCGTCACTTCGACGCTACCCTCGGCGCACTCGACGGAGGCGAAACGGGGAGTTCCGATGAGCGGGCAGTACATGAGCGGAAGCGTTTACTCGGCTTCCCTCTCGGCGGCACTCAACGATTTCTGGCAGACGCTGGAACGCCGCTGGACCCACGACGCCGGGCTGACGCTGCGGGGCGGGACGAGCCAGATCAACGCCGCGCCCTCGCCCGCCCGATGGCAGGTCCCGGTGGAGTCACGCGGCCACCTGACGACCTGCCCGATCGTCGCGTGGGCCATCAACGACGGCACCCCGGCCACTCGGCCGTCCACCTGCGACGGCTGGAGCGTGCCGGACACGAAGTACGTCGAATGCCGGGCGGGCGACGTCTTTTCCCAGGTCGGCGACTGGGCGTGGGCGAAACGGGAACAGCTGGCGACCGCGATCCCGGACCTGGCGGGCGGGCCGGAGCTCTCGTCCCTCGAAGACGCGCGGAAAAGCCTCCTGACCGCCGACGGGAAGATGCGACCGGACGGATCGGTCGATGCCTACACCCTGCCCGGCGTGGTCGACAAGCTCTCCATCAGGGACGACGGCAACAACAACCGGGCGTGGATGGCCGGGTGGACGGGACTCGCGGCCAACAGCCTCAAAGGCGGCTTTCTTTCGACGGTCAGCCCCACTCTGAAGAACCAGAGCGTTCTCGTGCGGTGGCTGGCCAACTGCTACTCGGTACGGGCAACGACGATCCACGCCACCCGGAACAACGCCCTCCACCTCATCGCCCAGGCCACCAGCGAGCTTTTCGAGGCCGCGCCGCCGTCGACGGACACCCCCAAGGAGAAGCTGGCGGTGGGCAACGTCGGCTCGGCGTGGGACATCACCAAGACTGTCACCGAGGCCTTGGGGGCCGAGGCTCCGGGCAGTATCGGCACGGCGCTGACGCTGATCGATTTCGCGCTGAGCCTCCAGGAGGGCAGCGCGAACGAAGGCCTTCGGTACCCGCAGCTGAGCGACTTCTTCGTCCACCTCGACGAGGCCGTCCGGAAGCTCCACGTTGAGCTGACCGATGCCGAAACGAGCTACCGGAATGCCATCACGGCCATCGAGCACCGGATCGCCGGCGTCGACCACACGGTGCTGGAACTCTACGACTTCACGAAGAGCAGCCCCGACGGCGACAGCAGCGACCCGTCCGCTTCCGGCCGGTACGCCGTGGACGTCGTGGTGGTCATGGAGATCGCCCAGCACTGCTACGACGCCGCCGAGATCTACTCCGGCCTGCTGAGCGACGTTGCGACCGCCTCCTACTCCGACGGGCAGCTGGTGGGCCGCGGCGTCGTGCCCACCGCGGCGGACACCGCGTTGATCGCGTTGCGGAGCGACGTCGAGTCGTTCTTCCAGAAGACGACCGCGCGGTACCTCATGGCAGCCGATCGCATCAAGAAAGCCGCGGAGAAGTACGCGGAGAGCGACGCGGAACAGAAAGCCCGCCTCAAGGCCGCGATCGCCGATTGGCACGAGACCGGAGAGGACCGCAAACGCGACAAGATCGACCTCGACCCGCGCAAGGAAGGCGTCCAGAACTGATCCGCCCGCTCACAGCGTCGCCGCCGCTTCCAGCAGCATCCAGCCGCCGACCTGGACGGACATGTCCCGCTCCGGCGCGTCCTCCGGCAGGGGCAACAGCGGTGCCGGGCGGTCCCAGAACGCGCTGAACAGCGGACCCTCCGGCGCGTCGACCGCTCCGGACCAACAGGCTTCAGCTGAGGTCAGCACAAGCGAACGGGCCACCGCTGCCTCCGGGCCGGGCAACGCACGAGCCGCCAAAGCCAGGTACCGAGCCAGGATCGCCGCGAACAGACCGCCGTCGCCGCCGCTCTGGCCGCGGATCACCCCGCCCGGGGCACAATGCGAAGCGACCGCCCGGACCGTCCTCGCCGCGTCGTCCACTAAGGACAGTTCCAGGCACGCGCCGAGGTAGACCCCTTGGCAATACGTGTAGATGTGCTTCACCAGCTCGCCCGTGCCCACGCGGATCCCGTCCCAGACCAGGCCCGACGAAGGATCGACCAAAGTGGACGTCATCCAGTCCACCATGGCGCGGGCGCGCGTGAGATTCCCCGTACGGGCGTGGAAGATCGCCGCCGGGCCGTTGGCCGGGGCGTTCTTGAAGTCGTCGCCGCGACGCCACCAGATCCCGCCGCCCGCCGCGGACGTCCAGCCCGACAGCAGTTGCGTGTCGATCGCCGCGACGGCCGGGCCGACCTCGATTCCCAACGGCGAAACCCGTTGCAGCGCCAGGCCGAGCCACGCGATGTCGTCGTAGTACTCGTTCGTCCACCGGCCGAAGTTGCGCAGCCGCACCGAACGCGCGAACGACCGGATCAACGCCAGCCGCGCCGAAGTGGGCGCACGCAGTTGAGCGTCGACCAGGGTGTCCAGCAAATGGGCCTGCCACCAGTAGTTCCAATGCCAGTGCAGCCGCTGGTCGAGCGACGCCGGCCAGCGGCTGCGGCCCAGCACCGTGGACGGCAGCCCCCACACCCGCCGCAGGTGCCGGGAAGTCACCGCGCGTTCGGCAGCCGAGACGTCCATGGCGCAATCCTGCCTTGCCCATCGACATACCGCTGGGTATGTTGAAGGACCCCGACGGCCTGCGAGGTACCCATGACCACGGCACACGTCACCTGTCCGCTGTGCGAGGCGACCTGCGGGCTGGAGGTCACGCTCGACGAAAACCAGCAGGTCACGCGCGTGAAGGGCGACGAGAACGACGTCTTCTCGAAGGGCTACATCTGCCCGAAGGGCGCTTCGCTCGGCGCACTGCATCACGATCCCGACCGGCTGACCGCGCCGCTGGTCAAGCGCGACGGCGAGTTCGTCGAGGTCAGCTGGCAGGAGGCCTACGACGAGATCGACCGCCGCCTGCCGCCGATCCTCGAGGAGCACGGCCGGGACGCCGTCGCGGTGTACGCGGGCAACCCCGGCGTGCACAACATCGCGCTCACGCTCTACGGGCGCGTGCTCTACAAAGCCTTGGGCACCAAGAACTTCTACAGCGCGACGTCGGTCGACCAGATGCCGAAGCACTACTCGTCCGGCACGATGTTCGGCGACCCGCTCGCCATCCCCGTGCCCGACCTCGACCGCACGCGGCACCTGCTGATCCTCGGCGCCAACCCGCTCGTCTCGAACGGCAGCCTGATGACCGCGCCGGACATCCGCGGCCGGCTGCGCGGGATCCGCGAGCGCGGCGGCAAGATCGTCGTCGTCGACCCGCGCCGCACGCGCACCGCGCAGTTCGCCGACGAGCACCACGCGATCCGGCCCGGCACCGACGCGCTGCTGCTGTTCGCCCTGGTCAACGTCCTGTTCGCGGAAAACCGGGTCCGGCCCGAACGACTGGAAGCACACCTCAACGGTCTCGACGAAGTCCGCGAGCTGGCCCGGCCCTTCACTCCCGAAGCCGTCGCCGCGCGCACCGGGATCGACGCCGCCGACATCCGCCGGATGGCCCTCGACCTGGCCACCGAGAACTCCGTCGTCTACGGCCGGATCGGCACGACGACGCAGACGTTCGGCACGGTCGCGAGCTGGCTGGTCGACGTCCTCAACGTGCTCACCGGCAACCTCGACGAGCCGGGCGGCGCGATGTTCCCGCTGGCCGCGTGCCAGCCGACCGGGAACCGGCGGCCGTTCGCCGTCGGGCGGTGGCACAGCCGCGTGCGCGGCTACCCCGAGGTCGTCGGCGAGCTGCCGGTCGCGACGCTCGCCGACGAGATCGAAACCCCGGGCAACGGGCAGGTCCGCGCGCTGATCACGGTCAGCGGCAACCCCTGCCTGAGCACGCCGAACGCGGGACGCCTCGCCGAAGCCCTGAAGAAGCTCGACTTCATGATCTCCGTCGACGTCTACCTCAACGAGACGTCGCGCCAGGCCGACGTCATCCTGCCCGGCCCGTCACCGCTCGAACGGCCGCACTTCGACCTGGCGTTCTACCAGCTCTCGGTGCGCAACGTCGCCAACTGGACACCGGCGACGCTGCCGTCGAAGCTGCCGCAGGAGTGGGAGACGATGCTGCGGCTCACCGGCATCGTCACCGGTCAGGGCCCCGAAGCGGACGTCGAGGCGCTCGACGACTTCGTCGCCGCCGACGTCGCGCGCCGCGCCAAGCTCGAGGTCACCCCCGGCCGCACCGGCCCCGCGCGGCTGGTCGACCTGCTGCTGCGCGCCGGCCCCTACGACGTCACGCTGGCCGACCTCGAAGCCGCGCCGCACGGGCTGGACTTCGGGCCGCTGAAGCCGCGGATCCCCGAGGTGCTGTGCACCGCGTCCGGCCGGATCGAGCTGGCGCCGGAGACGATCGTCGCCGACGTCCCGCGGCTGCGCGCCGAGCTCGCCAAGCCTGAAGACGACGGCCTGGTGCTGATCGGCCGGCGTCACCTGAGCTCGAACAACTCGTGGATGCACAACCTCGCGCCGCTGATCCGCGGCGGAAACCGCTGCACGGTCCTGGTCCACCCGGCCGACGCGACGCGCCTCGGCCTCACCGACGGTTCGCTGGCGTCGGTGACCTCCCGCGCCGGCAAGCTCGAGGTCCCGGTGGAGGTGACCGACGAGGTCCGCCAGGGCGTGGTGAGCATCCCGCACGGCTGGGGTCACGACGTCGACGGCTCGCGGACGCGCGTGGCCAGCGCGAACCCCGGGGTCAACTCGAACCTGGTCGCGGACGAAACGCTGCTCGACGTGCCGTCGGGGACGTCGGTGCTGAACGGCATCCCGGTGGAGGTCGCGCCGGTATGACCCGTTGGCTGCGCGCCACCTTGATCGCGGTCCTCACCGCGCCCCTGCTCACGGTTCCCCAGCCCGCCTCCGCCGCCACCAACGCCTTCCGCGGCGTCAACTGGGCCGACGCCCGCGACAACTACGTGGACGGCTGGGTCATCCCGACCGGCCTCACCGCCGGGGACAGCTACGACGTCGTCCGCACCAAGGCGGACGGCATCATCGCCGGCTTCCAGCAGCAGCTCGGCGCGAACACCGTGCGGCTGCCGGTCAACCCGCAGAGCGTCGATTCCGACTGGTGGGCGCGGTACAAAGGCGCCGCCGACTCGGCGCTGGCGCACGGGATGAAGGTCATCTTCGGGTACTGGGAAGCGAACAAGGACGGGCTCGTCGACGACGTCACCGCGTGGAACACCATGTGGGACCGCGTCACCGGCGACTACGGAAGCAACAGCAACGTCTACTTCGAGCCGATGAACGAGCCGTTCGGCTACAGCCTGAACAGCTGGGTCTCGCTCTGCTCGGCCTGGCTGTCCCGCCACTCCGGCATCCCGCGCGGCCGGGTCGTGGTCAGCGGCACCGGCTACAACGACAACGTCACGGGCGTCGGGGCGGCGAGCGCGTTGACCGGCACGCTGCTGTCCCTGCACTTCTACGGTTTCTGGGCCTCGGACACGACCCGCTCGGCGTGGACGGCCAACCTGAGCAACCGGCTCGGCTCGTACTCCGCGCGCACCATCATCGACGAGGCCGGCGCCCCGATGACGACCGGACTGGACTACTCCGCCGGGCACCAGGACGGCAACACCTTCACGGCGTACTTCGCCGCCACCACCGACCTGGCGCGGGCACGGCAGATGGGCGTCGTCTACTGGCCCGGCCTGCGCTCGGGGGACACCTACTCGATCACGCGGCAAAGCGGCAGCGGCCTGGCGGCCAACAACGCGTCCGGGGTGGTGCAGCTGCGCTGGGGCTGGGGGCTGTAGCTACCAGGCCGTCGACAAATCGGCGTGCTGCCGGACCCACGCGTGCATGACGATGCCCGCCGCGACGCCCGCGTTGATCGAGCGCGTCGTCCCGAACTGGGCGATCGACACCACCAGGGACGCCGCTTCCTGCGCGCCTTCCGACAACCCTGGCCCCTCCTGGCCGAACAGCAGCACGCACTCACGCGGGATGTCGGCCGTCTCGACGGGCTGCGCGCCCGGGGTGTTGTCGACCGCGACGAGGGCGAGCGCGTTCTCCGCGGCGAAATCGAGCAGCCCCGAGACGTCGTCGTGGTGGCGGAGGTGCTGGTAGCGGTCCGTCACCATCGCGCCGCGGCGGTTCCAGCGGCGGCGGCCGACGATGTGGACCTCCGCCGCCGCGAAGGCGTTCGCCGTGCGGACCACCGTGCCGATGTTGTGGTCGTGCTGGAAGTTCTCGATCGCGACGTGGAACGGGTGCCGCCGGCGGTCCACATCGGACACGATCGCCTCGCGGCGCCAGTAGCGGTAGGCGTCGACGACGTTGCGGCGGTCGCCGTCGCGCAGGAGGTCCGGGTCGTACCGCTCGTCGGACGGCCAGTCACCCGGCCACGGGCCGACGCCGACCTCTTCGCGGCTCACCCACTCGGTGGGTCCGGCGTCGGGGGAAGTGCTCACCCCCCGATTGTCGCCTAGCCCAGCCGCACCCGGTGCGTCCGGGCGTCCTCGCTGTGGTCGCGGTGGCGCCAGCGGTGGTAGACGCCGACGTAGGAGTAGACGACCACCGCGATCGCGACGACGCCGATCGCCGGCAGCCACGACTGGGGGAACACCGTGCCGTACAGGTAGTAGGCGTTGAACCCGCCGGGCAGGTCACCGAGGCCCTGCTGGTGGCGGAAGAAGTTCTCCAGCGCGGTGAACGGGCACGGCACCGGCGCGACGTTCACCAGGATGCCCCAGGCGACGGCGAGCATGTGCACGAAGATCAGCTTCGGCCAGCGCCAGGCGAGAAAACCGCCGAGACCGATGAGCAGCAGGGCCAGGATGTGCACCGCGACAGTTACTTCCGCCAAGAACTTCGCCACCACACGCCCCCTTCACCGAACCCCCTACCAGCGACGTTACTCCGCTGATCGAGTTCGGCCGCCCCTGAGAATGCCCCGCTGTGTGATGTTCAACCCACCGGAGCAACCCGTTCACTCCGGCGGTGACGAAGGCGTCACACCCGGTGGGAATTCCGGTGGGCGTTTTGCCGGGTACTTCGTCGGCTCCTCATGCGGGTACTGCTCAGGCGGTTTCTTCCACGGCGGCTGGTGCCCGCGCCGCTCCGGCGGCTCGTCGGGCTTCGACGGCTCGTCCATGCTCTCGACGGTACGCCGGGCCAGGTCAGCGCACCCGGTCGCTCGGCGCCGGCTCCTCGTCGCCGGGCAGGTGGACGTCGCTGACGTTGATGTTCACCTCGACGACCTGCAGCCCGGTCATCTGCTCGATCGAGGTGATGACGTTGCGGCGCACCGACCGCGCGAGGTCGGCGATGGCGACGCCGTACTCGACGAGGATCTGCAGGTCGACGGCCGCCTGCTTCTCGCCGACCTCGACCGAGACGCCCTGGCCGGCGCTGGCCGACGCGCCCGGGATGCGGTCGCGCAGGGCACCGAACGCCCGCGCCGCGCCGCCGCCGAGGTCGTGCACGCCGCTGACCTCGCGCGCGGCGAGCCCGGCGATCTTCTGCACCACGGTGTCGGCGATCGTGGTCGTGCCCTGCTTCGTGACGAGGGCGGTGATTTCACTCTTCTCGGCCGTCGCGGTCATGGAGATCCTCCCTGAATGTCCTGAGCCCCAAGGCTTTTCGTAGCTAAGGACCCGCGAGACGGGAGAGGCTCACTGTGACGTGGGTCTCGCGAACGCCGCGCCGTCGAGGTCGGTGACGACCAGCCGCAGCCGCGCGTTCTCCCACTCCGTCCCCACCAGCACGGGACGCACCGCCGCCGCGGCCCGGTCCAGCAACGGCGGGATCGGCAGCCGCGTCGCGATCAGGCGGACCTGGACGACCTCCGGCGACAGGTCGACCGCCTGCCCGGCCCAGTCCACCGGCAGCCACGTCGTCCCGGGGGAAACCGGGGTGGCCAGGCGAAGGCCGTCCACCGCTGCGAGGGCGCCGACGATCTTCTCGACGGCTTCGGTCCCGGTCACCGGTTCTCGATGTCCATGATGGACACCGAAACCTCGTCGACGACCAGGCCGGTCTGCTCGGTCACGAACCGCCCGACCGCGCGCTGCACCGCCCGGCCCACCGCCGCGGCCTGGTCGGCCGACGCCGTGACCAGGTCGATCTCGACGGTCACCCGGCCGTCCGTCGTGCGGACCCGGACGCCATCCGCCGGCGCCGGGTCGAGGCCCTTCCAGCGCTGGCGGGCAGCCCGCGTCCACGCCGTCACCAGGCCACGCAGGCCCGGTTCGAGCCGCACCACACCCGCAGTGTCGATCGCCGCCCGGGCCGCCACGCTGGCGATCACCGGATCGGCGATGACGTAGTCCACGCTCATTCCCCTGGCTCTCCATATACGTCGTCCACCAGCAGGTCGAGCTTCGCCAGCGTCAGCCCCACCCGGGCCGCGGCCGCCGCGGTCACCCGCTCCCGCACCAGCGCCAACGCCGCACCGCCGGCGACGTTCCGCACACTCACCGCGAGGGTGAGTTCGACCTCGACGACGCCGTCCACGCCCGTGCGCACCCGGCAGCGTCGCGCCCGGACGCCGTCGACCGTGTCCGCCGCGTACCGCAGCACCGCGGCCACGGCCTGCTCGCTGATCTCCACGAACCCCGGTTCCGGGGTCGGCAGCGCCACCATCGAGCCGCGCCGCACCTCGGCCCGCACCGCCGACATGATCCGGCCGAACAAGGCCGGTGGCACGTCGTCCTCGGCCACCAGCTCCGTGGTGGCCTCGCGCAGGGCCAGCAGGCTTTCGCGCGCGGCCCGGCAGTGCGGGCAGGTCAGCTCGTGCTCGTCGGCCAGCCCGGCGCCGACCGCGTCCAGCCGTTCCCACACCTGCTCGACATCGCGTTCGCAGGGCAGCTCGTAGTCCGTCATCGCCATGGCTTCATCACCTCCGCCAGCTGAGCCCGGGCGCGCGCGATCCGGCCGCGGACCGCGGTCGCGTTCGCGCCGACGACTTCGCCGATCTCCTCGTAGGACCGGCCGTGCACTTCGCGCAGCAGCCAGCACGCTCTCTGCTCCGGCGTCAGCTGCGCCAGCGCCGCGTTCAACGCCGCGAGCTGGCCGCTGACCTGGGCGGCCCGCTCCGGCTGGAGGTCCGCCCGCGGCGACTCGGCGGTGTCCAGGTCGACGTCGGCCTGGGGCTTGCGCGCACGGATCACGTTGAGGCAGCGGTTCGTGGTGGCCCGGTAGAGCCACCCGACGAACGCCGCGTCCTCGCCGAGCTGGTCGAGCTTGCGCCAGGCGTTGAGGAAGACCTCCTGCACGACGTCCTCGGCGTCGCCGCGGTGCGCGAGCATCTTCACGGCGAGCCGGAACATCGGCCCCTGGTAGCGCAGCACGAGCTGCTCGTACGCCTGGACATCGCCGTCCTTCGCGCGCCCGACGAGGGTCACGTCGTCGAGCGGCGTACCGGGCTCCGCGCTGGTCGTCACGGCACCTCCTCGACGGGAAGACACGAAGGCGCGGGAAACGTCACGGGGTGATTGTCGGTGACGTGGGTCACCGGGGCGAGCCCGTGACGATCACGCGCCTCGGTGGTCCTTGGTGCACGAGGGTGCCCCGCCGGGGCGCCGGCGGAACGGGAGGTGCGCGATGTCGCTGGGCGACAAGATCGGCAACAAGGCCGAAGAGCTGGGTGGCAAGGCCAAGGAGGCGGCCGGGTCGGCCACCGGCGACGAGCAGCTGCGGGCCGAGGGCCAGGCCGACCAGGCGAAGGCCGGGCTGAAAGGCGCCGTCGAGAACGTGAAGGACGCCGCGAAGGACCTCTTCAAGAAGTGAGCCGGGCGGCCCGGGGACCGAGGGGGTCCCCGGGTCCGGCCGGTCAGTCCAGGCCGAGGTCGTCCTTGCCGAGGACGTAGCGGTACTCCAGGCCTTCCTTCTCGATGGCCTCGCGCGCGCCGGTGTCGCGGTCGACCACCGTCACCACGCCGATCACGTTCGCGCCCGCTTCACGCAGGGCCGCGACCGCTTCGAGCACGCTGCCGCCCGTCGTCGAGGTGTCCTCGACCGCCAGCACGCGCTGCCCCCGGACCTCCATGCCCTCGATGCGCCGCTGCATGCCGTGTTCCTTGACGGACTTCCGGACGACGAACGCGTCGAGCACGACACCGTCGGTCGCCGCGGAGTGCAGCATCGCCAGCGCGACCGGGTCGGCGCCGAGCGTCAGCCCGCCCGCGGCGACGTAGTCCCAGTCCGCGGTGAGCTGGCGCAGCAGCTTGCCGATCAGCGGTGCGGCCGCGTGGTGCAGCGTCGCGCGCCGGAGGTCGATGTAGTAGTCGGCTTCCTTGCCGGACGCCAGGGTCACTTTTCCGTGCACCACGGAAAGATCGGTGACCAGCCTGGCCAGTTCGAGTTTCGCCGCTTGATCCAACCCGGGGTACGCCACGGCCGAGAGTCTTACACACGGCCGTTCTCACTCTCCGATGGATGTGGCGTCGACCGCACGCCCGCGCGTCGCCGCCCAGGCCGGAACGAGGATCGCGACGAGCGAGAGCACCACGGCGATCGCGAGCACCGTCAGGTAGATCGTGATCGGCCCGGACGGCAGCAAAGATCCGCTCACCACCAGGCAGAACGGCACGATCGAGCCCGCCGCGACCAGCGTCCCGAGCAGCACCGCGATGGTCGCGATCAGCCCGCCTTCGACGCCGGCCATCCGCAGCACCTGGCCGCGGGTGAACCCGCTCAGCCGCTGCAGCCCGAACTCGCGGCGCCGCTTGGACGTGGCCATCACCAGCGTGTTGACGACCGAAATCACCGTGTACGCGATGATCATCCCGACGAGCAGGTAGTTGACCCACGCGCCGATCTCGTTGCCCTTCGCGTGCGCCGCGATGAGCGCGTCACGATCTCCGACCTGGACCGGCAACCCGGCTGTCGCCTCGCGAAGCCGCGAAGTCAGCGTCGCCGTGTCGACGCCTTCGGCCGCCCGCACCAGCAGCTGCGGGGCGAGCCCGAGCGTCGTGTGCGGAGCGAGCAGCGACGCGGGCAGCACGAGCCGTTCGAACCCGGGACGCTGGCTCACGACCGCGCTCACCCGCACGTCCACCGGCGTGCCGTCGCCGAGCCGCAGCGACAGCGTGTCGCCGACGTGGCGGCCGAGCTTCTCCGGCACCTCGATCGCGTTCCCGGTCAGCTCGCTGACGCCGAGTGCGGGCCAGCCGTCGTCATCGGAGTTCGAGTCGTACGGCTTGACGACGAACACCGTGCTCGTGACGTACTCCGACGCACCGGCGACCCCCGGCACCGCGGTGACCCGGCCGAGCACCGACGGGTCCAGCCCGCTCGGCCCGGCGACGACGGCGTCCGCCTGCAGGTCCTCGGTGTACGCCTGGTCGGAGACGGCTTCCTGGGTGGTCTGCAGGTAGATGTTGGCGGTCGCGATGCCGACCGCGAGCATGATCGGGGTGACGGCGCCCGCCGTCCGGACCGCGCCGACGCGGGTGTTGAGCAGCGCGACCCGGCCGGTGACGCCGCTGACGGCCTGGACCGGCCAGCGCAGCAGCATCGCCGTCACCTTCGTGACGCCCGGGCTGATCGCCGCGAGCCCGAACGCCCACAGCATCACCGCGGGGCCGGCCGTGCTGGCCGCGACCGGACCGGTCATCACGGCGACCGTGACGATGGCCAGCGCCGTCCCGCCGGCGAAGCACAGGATCGCGGTGATCACCCGGATCGGGGTCAGCCAGCGGCGTTCGACGGCGGCTTCCGCCAGCGCCTCGGTCGGGCGGACCTTCGAGGCCCGCCGTCCGGCGACGAAGGACGCGGCGATGACGGCCAGCAGCGACGCGCCCGCGGCGACCGTCGCCGGGAGCCAGCCCTGCTCGAACTCGAGCACGTCCGGCACGACGTGGTTGGCCGCGAGCTCGCCGAACAGCCAGTTGCCCAGCACCGGGCCGAGCACGACGGCGGCGGCGACCGCGAGCACGCCGACGACCAGCGCCTCGCCGAGGACCATCCGCCGTAGCTGGCGAGGGGTCGTGCCGATCGCACGCAGCAGTGCGAGTTCGCGCTGGCGCTGCTGGGTCGACAGCGTGAGCGTGCCCGCGACGACGAACACCATGACCATCGCCGACAGCCCGCCGGAAACGGCGGCCAGGACAATGAGGTTCTCGCCGCTCTGGCCCACCTCGGGGAACTCGAGGCTGCCACGGTCGGCGCCGGTCGTCACGACCCCGGCGTCCCCGACCACGGCCGACACCGCGGCGGCGTCCCCGCCGAAGACGCCGATCGTGTCGAACTGACCCGGGTGCCCGGAGAGCTTTTCCGCGTCGGCAGTGGAGAAGAACAGTGCGGAATCCCGCATGGCCTGCGGTGCTTCGGCGATGCCGGAGATCCGGTACCCGCCGACGCTGCCGTGCGCGGCGACCGGCACCGTGTCCCCGACGGCGAGCCCGAGGCCGGCGTCGACCACGACTTCGCCCGGCTTCGGCGCTTCGCCCTTCAGCGTGTACGGCGTCAGCGCGGCGGAATCCCAGTCGTGCCCGAGGGCGCTCGCGGCGCCGGCCTGCGCCGGGAAGCTGACCTCGCCGACGACGTTCGTGACGCCGGGGACCGCGCGCAGGCGGTCGACCAGCGAGGCATCGACGCGGACGCGCTCGGGCAGGGTCGCGTTCTTGAACTTGTGCTTGTCGTCGGGGTCGAGGGTCGCCGGGTCGTCTTCGGGCACCGCAAACGTTTGCTGCCCGCCGACGACGATCGGCGCGGCGGCCAGCCGCTGCACCGGCGTCTCGGACCGGATGCCCGTCTCCATCAGGCCACCGCACGCCGAGACGATCAGCGCGCCGAAGAACACGGCGACGAACGTCGCCAGGAAGGCCCCCTTGCGCAGGCGGAGGGTCCGGAGGGCGAGGGAGAACATCAGGCCTGCACCGCCAGCCGGTCCCAGGCACCCAGGTGGGTCATCCGCTCGGCGACGGCGGCCGCGGTCGGCCGGGCGAGGCGGCCGGCGATGCGGCCGTCGGCCAGGAACACGACCTCGTCGGCGTAGGACGCGGCGACCGGGTCGTGCGTCACCATGATCACCGTCTGGCCCGACGCCCGGACGGACTCGCGCAGCAGGCCGAGCACGTCGGCGGCGGTGCGGGTGTCGAGCGCGCCGGTCGGTTCGTCGGCGAAGAGCACGGCGGGGTCGGTGACCAGGGCCCGCGCGATCGCGACGCGCTGCTGCTGCCCGCCGGAGAGCTGGCCGGGCAGGTGCTTGCGGCGCCCGTCGAGCCCGACGTGCGTGAGGATCCGCGCCACCAGCCGCTTGTCCGGGCGCTTGCCGGCCAGCTGCAGCGGCAGCACGACGTTCTGCTCGACCGTCAGCGCCGAGAGCAGGTTGAACGCCTGGAAGACGAAGCCGACGCGGTCGCGGCGCAGCTTCGTCAGGTACGTCTCGCTCTTGCCGTCGAGGTCCTGGCCGTCGAGCACGACGCGGCCCGACGTCGGCCGGTCGAGCCCGGCCGCGCAGTGCAGGAACGTGCTCTTGCCCGACCCGGACGGGCCCATCACCGCCGTGAACCCGCCCCGCGGGAACGAGATCGAGACCCCGTCCAGCGCGACCACGCCTTCGCCGTACTCCTTGCGCACAGCTTCCAGCCGGACCGCGTCCGCTGCCTCGTGCCACCCAGTTGTCATGGGGAAAACGCTAGGGAGGCAGCGCCCGGACCACCCTGGTGCGCACGCGCGTCTTCGGGGTAGGGACAGCCCTACTCCGCACTTTCACGTGAAAGTGCGGAGTCAGGTGCGGCCCTTGCCGCCGAAACCACCGCTGATCCGGCGCAGCACCGCGCGCGGCAGCAGCCCGCCGATCGCGACGACGGCCTTGTACTGCAGGCTCGGCACCGAGATCACCTTGCCGCGGCGCAGGTCCGCGAGCGCCTCGCCGACCACCTGTTCGACACCCAGCCAGGCGATTTTCGGGCCCGGTTTGCCGATGCCGGCCCGCTGGTGGAACTCCGTCGCCGTGAAACCCGGGCAGAGCGCCATCATCCGGACGCCCTTCGGCAGCGACGCGGCGATGCCTTCGGTGAACGACGTGACCCAGTTCTTGCTGGCCGTGTACGTCGAACCGCGGCCGCTGAAGAACCCCGCGACGCTGCTGACCTGGATGATCTCGCCGTGGCCGCGCTCGATCATGCCGGGCAGCACGGCCCGCGTCAGCCGCAGGACGGCGGTGACGTTGACGTCGAGCTGGCGCTGCAGCGCGTCCGGCGGGATCGTCCAGAAGTCGCCGTTCAGCCCGAACCCGGCGTTGTTCACCAGCAGGTCGACCGGGCCGGCGGCGAGCCGCTCCTCGACCGCCGTCCGTCCGTCCACTTCGGACAGGTCGGCGGGGAGCACCTCGACGCCGACGCCGTGCTTTTCCCGCAGCTCGGCGGCGTAGGCCTCCAGCCGCGTGACGTCGCGGGCGACGAGGACCAGGTCGTACTTCTCGGCGGCGAGCGTGCGCGCGAACTGCGCGCCGATGCCCGCGGTGGCTCCGGTGATCACAGCGGTGGTGGTCATGTGGGTGAACGATACCCACAGGTCAGGGCCTCCGGGTGCAGCTGTTTCGCCCTCGGGTTATCGTCCCGATCATGGGTAAGCACAGCAGGCGCAAGAGCGGCTACCTGCCCAAGATCGCCGCCGGCGCGGCGCCCGTGGCCCTCCTGTTCGCGGCCCCCGCGGCGGCGCTCGCGGCCCCGGCCGAACTCACCCTGCCCCTCGACCACCGGCACACCACCACGCTCGACAGCGACGGCGACACGCTCTCCGCGAGCCGCCGCGACGTCGTCGTCAAGCAGCTCGGCGACGCCCGGCTCGCGTCCGACCTCACCGAGGCCGTCGCCACGCGCGGCGACCGCGCGGGTGCCGTCGAACGGTCCCACCAGGGCGTCTGGCTCGCCAAGGGCGTCGACGTCCTGAGCGAAAACGCCGAGCAGCTCGACGCGGGGCTGTTCGCGGGAGACCTCACCGGCGGGGTCGCGGCCCGCCACTCGTCCGGCCAGGCCGTCGACCTCGGACAGCTCGGCGCGGTCGGGACGGCGTCCGAGCTCCACGCGATCGGCAGCCTTTCCGGCCACCTCGACCTGGGGCAGACGCACGAGCTGGGCGGCCAGATCGGACCGGCGTCCGGCCTGGTCAGGACGTCCCTGAGCCCGTCATCGGGCTCGTTCAGCGGCGACCTCGGGGTCGACCACGTCGTCCACGTCCAGGGCGGCACGACGTCGCTGCGCGGCACGCTGGCGGTCAGCGTGCTCGACCAGCCGGTGCTCGGCTTCTAGTCCTGCGCCGGCGGGTCCACGGGCTGGTGCTGGACCGGCGTCCCCGCGGCCGGGGTCGGCGGGGTGCCGCCGACGGACGGGATGGGCGCGCTCGCCTGGTGGCGGCCCGCGTCGTAGTCCTCGTCGAACGGGTCGACGATGTCCGCGATCTCGCCGAGGTCGCGCAGCAGCCGCTCGAGCCGCGACGGACCGGCGGTCGGGACGACGCTGGCGAGCACCCACTCGGCCTCGAGCCAGGCCACGCCGACGTCGCCGCCGAGCTGGTCCGCGGCGTCGACGAGCTCCTGGGTGATCACCGCGCGGGCCCCGTCGGCGTCGTCGGCGAAGGCGTAGCGCGAGCCGATCGGGCCGAGCATCTCGGGCATGTCGGCGCGCTGGAACGGCACGCTGGACAGCCACATCTCGATCGGGATCCGGTGCTTCTTGTTGCAGCGCACGGCGACGACGACCGCCGGGATCTGCCCCTCGGACTCGATGTCGAAGATGAACACGGGACGGCGGCCGTCGGAGGTGAAGGTCGAGCCCGCGACGACGTTCACGGCGGCGTCCGCGCCGAAGTAGCCGATCGCGCCGTTGGACCACTGCTGCGGCAGCCGTTCGTCCTCCTCGACGAACTGCCAGCCGCGCAACTGCGCCCAGCGCATTCGCTCGCGGTTGCGCGAGCCCTCCTTCGCCCGGTCGGCCGCGAGCAGCCCCAGCCCCGCCACCAGCGCGACGGCGGCGATGACGAACCAGATCCACGCCGGAATACCCACGCCGTGCAGGGTATCGCCTGCTACGCCGAAGAGATGATCGCCGGTACCCGTGTCGCCGGGCCCGTTCGGACCAATTCCCTGTCCCCGGGTCGACAAATCGCCACGAGAAGCCACTTTGGACGGCCGCGAAAGCCATGAGGGGCACCCCCATGGACGTGATGTCCATGAAGGTGCCCCTCATGGCACCGCTTGGTGAACTTCAGACGCGGGTGACCGTCAGCGCGTCCCCGGCCTCGATGTCCGGGATGTCCACCCGGACCGTGTCGCCGTCGCGGACTTCACCCGACAGCAGCTCCTTCGCCAGCTTGTCGCCGATCGCCGACTGGACCAGCCGCCGGAGCGGGCGGGCGCCGTAGATCGGGTCGAAGCCGTTGAGCGCGAGCCACTCGCGGGCGCCGTCGGTGACCTCCAGGTTGAGCCGGCGCTGGGCCAGCCGCGACGCCAGCCGCGCCACCTGGATGTCCACAATGGACGTCAGCTGCTCGGTGCCGAGCGAGTGGAACACGACGATGTCGTCGAGCCGGTTGAGGAACTCCGGCTTGAACTGCCGCTGGACCACGTTCAGCACCGCGTCCCGCCGCTGGCGTTCGTCCAGCGAAGGGTCGGCGATGGCCTGCGAACCGAGGTTCGAGGTCAGGATCAGGATGGTGTTCCGGAAGTCGACCGTCCTTCCCTGGCCGTCGGTCAGCCGCCCGTCGTCGAGGACCTGCAGCAGCACGTCGAAGACGTCCGGGTGGGCCTTCTCGACCTCGTCGAGCAGCACCACCGAGTACGGCCGGCGCCGGACGGCCTCGGTCAGCTGCCCGCCCTGGTCGTACCCGACGTAGCCCGGCGGCGCACCGACCAGGCGCGCCACCGAGTGCTTCTCGGCGTACTCGCTCATGTCGATCCGCTGGATCGCGCGCTCGTCGTCGAACAGGAACTCGGCCAGCGCCTTCGCCAGCTCGGTCTTGCCGACGCCGGTCGGGCCGAGGAACAGGAACGAGCCGGTCGGGCGGTCGGGGTCGGCGACGCCGGCCCGGGCACGGCGCACCGCGTCCGAGACGACCTGCACGGCCTCCTGCTGCCCGATGACGCGGCGGCCCAGCTCGTCCTCCATCCGGAGGAGCTTGCCGGTCTCGCCTTCGAGCAGCCGGCCCGCCGGGATGCCGGTCCACGCGGCCACGACGTCGGCGACGTCGTCCGCACCCACCTCTTCCTTGAGCATCACGTTCTGCTGGCTGGCCTCGCTCGCCGCGGTGGCCGCTTCGAACTCCTTCTCCAGCGCCGGGATCCGGCCGTAACGCAGCTCGGCGGCCTTGCCGAGGTCGCCATCGCGCTCGGCACGCTCGGATTCACCGCGCAGCTGCTCCAGCTGCTCCTTGAGCTCGCGGACCTTCTCGATGGAGCCCTTCTCGTTCTGCCAACGCGCGGTCAGCGCGGTCAGCGTCTCGCGCTTCTCGGCCAGCTCGGCGCGCAACGCGCTGAGCCGATCCTTCGAAGCCGCGTCGCTCTCCTTGGCGAGCGCCATCTCTTCGATCTCCAGGCGGCGCACGGCGCGTTCGACCTCGTCGATCTCCACCGGCCGCGAGTCGATCTCCATGCGCAGCTTGGACGCGGCCTCGTCGACCAGGTCGATGGCCTTGTCCGGCAGGAAGCGCGCGGTGATGTAGCGGTCGGACAACGTCGACGCGGCGACCAGCGCGGCGTCCGTGATCCGGACACCGTGGTGCACCTCGTAACGCTCCTTCAGCCCGCGAAGGATCGCGATGGTGTCCTCCGGCGACGGCTCGCCGACCAGCACCTGCTGGAAGCGCCGCTCCAGGGCGGCGTCCTTCTCGATGTGCTGGCGGTACTCGTCGAGGGTGGTCGCGCCGACCATCCGCAGCTCGCCGCGGGCGAGCATCGGCTTGATCATGTTGCCGGCGTCCATCGCGCCTTCGCCGGTCGCGCCGGCGCCGACGATCGTGTGCAGCTCGTCGATGAACGTGACGACCTCGCCCGCGGAGTCGGTGATCTCCTTGAGCACGGCCTTCAGCCGCTCCTCGAACTCGCCGCGGAACTTCGCGCCGGCCACCATCGACCCGAGGTCGAGGGCGACGACGCGCTTGCCGCGCAGCGACTCCGGCACGTCCCCGGCGACGATGCGCTGGGCCAGCCCTTCGACGATGGCCGTCTTGCCGACGCCCGGCTCGCCGATCAGGACCGGGTTGTTCTTGGTGCGCCGCGACAGCACCTGCACGACGCGGCGGATCTCGGTGTCGCGCCCGATGACCGGGTCGAGCTCGCCGGCGCGGGCGCGCGCGGTGAGGTCGACGCCGTACTTCTCGAGCGCCTTGAACGTGCTCTCCGGGTCCTCGCTGGTGATCCGGGCCGAGCCGCGGACCTTGACGAACGCCTCGCGCAGCGCGTCCGGGGTCGCGCCGTGGCGCTTGAGCAGGTCGGCCACCTGGCCGCCTTCGGTGGCGAGCCCGACGAGCAGGTGCTCGGTGGAGACGTACTCGTCGCCCAGCTCGGTGGCGAGCTTCTGCGCGTGGGTGAGCGACTTCACGGCGAAGGTGTCGAACTGCGGGCTCGACACCGTCGCGCCGGTCGCGGACGGCAGCGCCGCGATGAGCGGCTCGAGCTCCTTGTGCACCACCCCCGGGTCGGCCCCGACCGCGGTCAGCAGCGGTGCGGTCAGCCCCTCACCCTGCGCCAGCAGGGCGCCCAGCAGGTGGGCGGCCGACACGTGCGGGTTGCCGGCCATGGTGGCCGCCTGCGCCGCGGACGAGATCGCCTGCTGGGTCTTCGTGGTCGGGTTGAAAGCGTCCATCCCTCACCTCATGCTCGATAACTCGCTGAAACACTCAAAGCGCCTGGTGACAGGCCTGACCGAGACCTGACACTATCCTTAACGCACGAAAACTTGAGTCTGTTCCGCTCAACTCTGACCAGGTGCGACGGCGTCGGCCGGCAACCGCGATCCGAGCATCCCGAGCCCGGCCACGGCGAGGCCCGCGCACGCCCCGACCAGCACCCAGGGTAACCAGTCGGCCACCGAGAACAACGCCACCACGGCGGGCGCGAGGACCTGCGCCACGGTGAACGCGTACTGGTACGCAGCGAGATAACGGCCGCGGGCCATCGGAGGTGCCGCGGCTTCGGCGAGAGCACCCGAACGCGGGCCGAAGACCAGGTCGCCGGCGGCGAAGATCAGCGTCGACGCCAGCAGGTAGGCCACGCGCCAGCCGTCGGGCACGAGCAGCACGCCGAGGCTGACCAGGCACCACGCGGCGAACAGCGCCGAGCCCGCGCGCATCGCCGTGATCCGGCTCAGGTGGGCGGTGAGCCGCAGCGCGAGCGTGCCGCCGACGCTGGTCAGCACGGTCAGCAGGGCCAGGATCGCGCCGGGCAGCCAGGCCGGGCCGTGCATCCGGTCGAGCACGAACACCGGCGTGCCGATCAGGAAGAACTCGAGCGAGAGGCCGAACAGGCCGCTGAAGAGGATCAGGGCGAGGTACGGCCGGTCGCGCAGCACCTTGACCGACCGCTCGCAGTGCCGCCGGTGCGGTCGCGCGAGCCGGACGAACAGGGCGAGGATCGACGCGGCCACGAAGAACGTCGCGACGTCGAGGAGGAGCGCGATCCGGTACCCGCCCGCGCCGAGCAAGGTCAGCAACGCCCCCGCGACGAGGCCGCCGAGGCCGAAGCAGCCGGCCCGCACCATCCCCACCTCGGCGAACGGCCGATCCTTCGGGACGTCGCCCGCGACGTCGGCGATGAGCACGAACAGGGAGCTGTAGAACAGCTGCTGGCCGGCGGAGAGCAGGACCGCGGCGGCCACCACCGGGCCCACGCCGTCGGCGAGCAGGTACGCGCCCGCACCGGCGGCCTGCAGCAGCTGGGCGCCGATGACCACGACCCGCGGCCCGACGCGGTCCACGAGCCGGCCGGCCAGCGGCGGCACGACGAGCCCGCCGACGGTGCCGAGCGTGACGGCCGTCCCGGCCACCGCGAGCGGCACGCCGACCACCTGCGTCACGTAGACCAGTGCCAACGGGAGGAACAGACCCGAGCCGAAGTTGTCGGTCCCCAGCGCGCACAGCAGCGCCACCCGGCTACGCGTCACCCGTCGACGTTAACTCCCTGGCACACCGCCAAGTCAGGACCGAACGGAGACATTCCGGCGGGACCGATGCCACTGGCGGTGTTCTCGCGGCGCCATTACGTCACTTGGTCGTGTCAGCCAAGTAGGCGGCGCTGCCGAGCGCGCGGCGGAGGTCGGCGTTCATCTCGGCGAGCCGGCCGATGAGGTCGGTGACGCGCTCGTCGTCCCAGCCGCCGAGGGCCTTCTCCATGAACTCCAAGTAGTTGGCGCGCCAGCGGCCGAGCTCTTCCCGGCCCTTCTCGGACACGCTCACCAGGGACGCGCGGCCGTCTTCGGGCGCGGGACGGCGGTCGACCAGCCCGGCCGCGGACAGCTGCGTGATCTGCCTGCTGACCACCGAAAGGTCGACGAACCGGCGTTTGGCCAGCTCGGACGGCCTGGCTTCGCCGTTCTTCGCGAGGTCGGACAGCAGCATCGCGGCCGCCGGGTGCAACCCCGGCTGGTCCTGCCAGGCCTGCATGATCCAGGCGTGCTGGAGCTGCGACGCGGTCTTCAGCTCGCGCATGAGCTCGACCCGGACGTCGTCGGTGTCGTCGAAGCCCATCGGACCCTCCTGCCGCAGCTATTACTTGTGCAATACAAGTTTATTGCCGATCGCTTGCGCGGGCAAGGATCAGCCCCGGTGAGGTCGCCCACGCCGTAACCGGGGGCAATACACCCGGTCGGAGCAACAATGCAGGCAAAAGGGCGGTCGACGGCTACCCTGCGGACGGGCCTGCGCGCGGCCCCGAAGAGTGACGAGGTGGACGTGGTGACGAAGGAGCGAGGAGGCGGCTGTGAGCGAAACTGCCGTCACCGCGCCCGGGCCGGCGGTGAATGATCGGGTGCCGTCGTCCTTCCGTCCCCAGCGAGCGAACTCCACTCCATGACAGCCGACTCGGTCAGCCCGCTCCCCAGGTCTTCGTCGCCGCGTGAGGCGCCCGCCGCCGTCGTCGCGATGGTCCAGCTCATCCGCGACAGCTGGGCGAAGTCCGAGCCGTACATCGCGGACATCTCCCAGTTCTTCTACGGGATGCTGTTCACCCTGGCGCCGACCACGCGCGACTTCTTCCCGATCAACATGGAGATCCAGCGCGGCCGGCTGGTGCGCGCGCTGGTGCACATCGTGCAGATGGTGGACCGGCCCGACGACCTCGCGCCGTTCCTGCGCCAATTGGGCCGCGACCACCGCAAGTTCGGCGTGGTGCCCCGGCACTACGAAGCCGTCGGCACCGCGCTGCTGGCGTCGCTCAAGAACCACCTGGGCCGGGAGTGGACACCCGAGGTCGAACGGGCCTGGGCGGAGGCGTTCACCATCGCCGCGCGGGCCATGCAGGACGCCGCCGCGTCCGACACGAACCCGCCGTCGTGGCAGGCCACCGTGGTCGAGCACCGGCGGCTGACCTGGGACCTCGCACTGGTGCGGCTGATGCCCCACCAGCCCGTGCCCTACCACCCCGGCCAGTACGTGAGCGTCGAAGTCCCGCAGCGGCCGCGGCTGTGGCGCTACCTCTCGCCGGCGAACGCGCCACGCGAGGACGGCGGCATCGAGTTCCACGTCCGCGCGATCGACGGCGGCTGGGTGTCCAGGGCGATAGTCAGCCACACCCAGCCCGGCGACGTCTGGCGGCTCGGCCCGCCGCTCGGCAGGCTGGCGGTCGACCGCGAAACGTCGCGGGGCGTGCTGATGATCGCGGGCGGGACGGGCATCGCGCCGCTGCGGTCGATCCTCGACCACCTCGCGCTGTGGGGCGACAACCCGAAGACGTGGCTGTTCTACGGCGGGCCGGCCCGGGAAGACCTCTACGACCTCGAGGAACTGCGCGCGCTCGCGTCGACCAACCCCTGGCTGAACGTGACGCCGGTGGTGGAGCGCGGCGGCGACGTCCCGGGGTTCGAGCAGGGGACGCTGGCCGAGGCGATCACGCGGTACGGCGCCTGGCCGGACCACGACGTCCTCGTGTCCGGCTCGCCGGCGATGATCCGCGCGACGGTGTCGCGCATGCTGGTCGCGGGCAGCGCACTGGACCAGATCCAGTACGACCCGTTCACGATCGACTAGCACCCCGTCAATTGCGGGCCCACCGGTCCGATGCACAAATCGAACGAACGACGGGAATTGTTACGCGACTCGCGTAAACCATCCGGGTGATCGTTTTTACCCTGCGCCAGATGGGGTTTACCCGGTGTGGCGAAATTGGTCCGTTCGAGCGGACCGCGCGGAATCACGCGCATCTGCACGGGAATTCGCCTACAGTCGGAAACCCTCGGGGGCGGCACCGCACGGCGACGCCGCATGCACGGCGCGAAAAATGCCTTTGCAGGACTGGAGATTACCGTTCCCGATGACTGCTGAATCCCTGAAGATCTCCGCACCGCCCAAGACCGTTCCCGTTTCGGCCGTGGAAGGTCGCGAACTCGCCCGGTTGATTCGTGAAAGTTTTGCGGAGATCGAACCGAAAGCCGACGAGGTCGCCCAGTACTTCTACGGCGCGTTGTTCGTGGTCGCCCCGGATTGCCGCGACCTGTTCCCGGTCACCATGGCGAGCCAGCGCAGCCGGCTGCTGCGCGCGCTCGTGTACGTGGTGCAGATGGTCGACCGGCCCGACGAGCTGACCACCTTCCTCGGGCAACTGGGCCGCGACCACCGCAAGTTCGCCGTCGTCGCCCGCCACTACGACGCCGTCGGCGTCGCGCTGCTGGCCGCGCTGAAACGGTTCCTCAAGCAGAAGTGGACGCACGAGGTCGAGTCCGCGTGGACGACGGCGTACGGGCTCATCGCCAAGACCATGCGCGAGGCCGCGCAGGCCGAGACCGGGCCGGCGTCGTGGACGGCGCGGGTGCTCGACCACCGCAAGCTGTCCCGCGACGTCGCGATGGTGCGGGTGCAGACCGAGGGGCTGCTGCCGTTCCGGGCCGGCAGCTACGTCAGCGTGGAGGTGCCGCAGCGGCCGCGGATGTGGCGCTACCTCTCCCCGGCGACCGCGCCGCGCGGCGACGGCCAGATGACGTTCCACGTGCGCGCGGTGCCCGGCGGCTGGGTGAGCGGCGCGATCGTCAACCACACCAAGCAGGGGGACACCTGGCGGCTCGGGCCGGCGATGGGCACGCTCAACGTGCGCCCGACCGCCACCAGAAAACGGCTGCTGATGATCGCCGGCGGCACCGGGGTCACCCCGTTCGTCTCGATCCTCGACGATCTCGCGCACTGGAAGCGCAACCCGCCGGTGCACCTGTTCTTCGGCGGCAAAAGACCCGAGGACCTGTACGCACTGGACGACCTCAGGCGGCTCACCGCGGTGTCGAAGTGGCTGACGGTGACCCCGGTGACCGAAGAGGGCGCGATCCCGGGCGGCGACCGCGGCACGCTGGCCCACGCGGTGAGCCAGCGTGGCACCTGGAAGGACCACGACATCCTCGTCTCCGGCTCGCCCCCGATGATCCGGGCGACGATCGCGAAGCTGCTGACCATCGGCATCGAGCTCGAACGCATCCGCTTCGACCCGTTCACCCTGGACTGAGGAACTCTCAGCAGACCGCGCGTGCGGGATGGATTCTCGCTATGTTGCCGATATGGAGATGACCATTCCGGTTCCGGACGGGACCATCGGCGGTTACCTGGCGGAGCCCGCGGGCGAGGGTCCGCACCCGGGCGTGGTGCTCATCCACGACGCGTTCGGGCTGAGCCAGGACACGAAGAACATCACCGACCGCTTCGCCGCCGAGGGCTATCTCGCCCTCAGCCCCGACCTGTACGCGCGCGGCGGCTTTCGCCGGTGCGTGCGCCGCGTGTTCTCGGACATGTTCGCCAACCAGGGCCGGACGTTCGACGACATCGAGGCGTCACGTTCGCTGCTGGCGGCACGGGAGGACTGCTCGGGCCGCATCGGCATCGCCGGGTTCTGCATGGGCGGCGGCTTCGCGCTCGTCGCGGTGTCACGCGGCTTCGAGGCTTCAGCGCCCTACTACGGGCAGCTGCCGAAGAACCTGTCCGTGCTCGACGACGCGTGCCCGATCGTCGCGAGCTTCGGCAAGAAGGACTTCTCGCTGCGCGGCGCGGCCGCGAAGCTCGAGACGGCGCTCACCGAGCGTGAGATCCCGCACGACGTCAAGGAGTACGCCGGCGCGAGCCACGGGTTCGCGAACAAGATCGAGGTCGCGGCGCCGTTGAACCTGCTGCTCAAGGTCATCGGGTTCACCTACCACCACGAGGCGTCGGAAGACGCGTGGCGCCGGGTGACGTCGTTCTTCGGCGAACACCTGCAGCAACCGGCCCGACCTTCGCACTGAGCCGAGCGGGCTAGCGAAGTCTCCGAACGGCTGTTGTTTGTTGACCGTTGTGCCCGAATCGCCTTATGGTCTAGACCACATCTTCCCCGGATGTGCTCGTTCGTCCTCCCTCCGGAACAACGCTGTTCCCCCTCGAGGAGCCGAAATGACCTGGAAACGCAAGCTCTTCGCGGCCGCTGCCGGTGTTCTCCTCGCCCCGGTGCTGGTCGTCGTCCTCCCCGCCACCACCGCGAGCGCCCACGGTTACATCTCGGACCCACCCAGCCGGCAGGCCAACTGCGCGGCGGGGAAGGTCCCGGACTGCGGCGCCATCGTCTACGAACCCCAGAGCGTCGAAGGGCCCAAGGGCCTGCGCAGCTGCGACGGCGGCAACTCCCGCTTCTCGCAGCTCTCCGACGATTCGAAGCCGTGGCCGGCCAAGTCGGTCGGCACGATGGTGACGTTCAACTGGGTGTTCACCGCCCGGCACGCCACCTCGAACTACGAGTACTACATCGGCAACACGCGCGTCGCGAACATCGCCGGCAACAACCAGCAGCCCCCGGCGACGGTGCAGCACACGGTGAACCTGGCCGGCTATTCGGGCCGGGTGAAGGTGCTGGCGATCTGGAACATCTCCGACACGACCAACGCGTTCTACAGCTGCGTCGACCTCCAGATCGGCGGCGGCGGAACCACCCCGCCGCCGACCACGACGACCCCGCCCCCGACGACGACCCGCCCGCCGACCACAACGCCGACCACGCCGCCGTCGAGTGGCACGTGGGCGGCCGGAACGGCGTACAAGGCCGGCGATGTGGTGACGTACAACGGCGTGAGCTACCGCTGCCTGCAGCCGCACACGGCGATCGCGGGCTGGGAGCCGCCGAACACCCCGGCGCTGTGGCAGCGCCAGTGAGAGTGTGGTTGGCCGTCGTCGCGCGGCGGGGGGCCGGCGGGAGCGGCGCGGGCGCGCCCCCCGCCCTAAAACCCGCCCCCCGGCTGTTGCATGAGATGGTGGTAACCCCCCACACACACCGCCCCC
>NZ_JAPZLD010000068.1:0-45644 GCF_030182635.1 Amycolatopsis ponsaeliensis | reverse complement strand
GTCCGGGGTGTTCCTCTACCCTAAGGTCGCCCCCGAGAACACCCGGCCGGGCACCGGGCCCGCCTGCCGGGGGGTGCGCGGGGGGTGGCGGAGCCCCCGCGGGCGCACCGGCGCGAAGGTCGTCGACGGCGAGCTGTACGTCAACAACGGCTTCTGGGACACCTACCGCACCACCTGGCCGGCGTACGCGCTGCTGACTCCGGAGCACTGCGGCCGGATGGTCGACGGGTTCGTGCAGCAGTACCGCGAAGGCGGCTGGATCTCCCGCTGGTCCTCACCGGGCTACGCGGACCTGATGACCGGCACCAGCTCCGACGTCGCCTTCGCCGACGCCTACCTCAAGGGCGTCCGCGACTTCGACGTCGAAGCCGCCTACGACGCGGCGCTGAAGAACGCCACCGTCACGCCGCCGCACCGCTCGGTCGGGCGCAAGGGCCTCGACCGGTCGATCTTCCTCGGCTACACCCCGGCGTCGGTCCACGAAGGACTGTCCTGGGCACTCGAAGGCTGCGTCAACGACTTCGGCCTCGCCAACCTCTCCGACGCACTTTCACGTGAAAGTGCGGGGCCGCGGGCGCGGATGTACGCGGACTACGCCGCCTACTTCCGCGAGCGCGCGAAGCACTACGTCCACCACTTCGACCCGAAGATCGGCTTCTTCCAGGGCCGCCATCGCGACGGCCGCCGCAAGTTCGCCCCCGAGGGCTACGACCCGGCCGCGTGGGGCGGCGACTTCGTCGAGACCAACGCCTGGAACACGGCCTTCACCGCACCCCACGACGGCCCCGGTCTCGCGGCGCTGCACGGCGGCAACGCCGGTCTCGAAGCCAAGCTCGACGAGTTCTTCGCGACTCCGGAGACCGGCCGCCGCCCGGGCGCGTACGGCGGCCTGATCCACGAGATGACCGAAGCCCGCGACGTCCGCATGGGCCAGTACGGCCACTCCAACCAGCCCTCGCACCACATCCCGTACATCTACAACTACGCGGGCGCGCCGGCGAAAGCCCAGCGCGTGGTGCGGGAGGTCCTGCGACGGCTCTACCTGGGCAGCGAGCTCGGCCAGGGGTATCCCGGCGACGAGGATAACGGCGAGATGTCCGCGTGGTGGCTGTTCAGCGTCCTGGGCTTCTACCCGCTGGCCGTCGGCAGCCCGCGCTACGCCATCGGCTCGCCGCTGTTCGAAAAGGCGACCGTGCACCTGGGCGAGGGCAAGAAGCTCGTCGTCCGTGCCCCCGGCAACACCGACGAGACCGTCTACGTCCGCGGCCTCACCGTCGACGGCGAACCGCACGACGCCACGACCATCGCCCACGCCACCCTCGCCGGCGGCGCCGAGCTGGTCTTCGACCTGACCACCGAACCGGCCGAGTGGGGTGCCCCGCCACCGCCCGCCGAACAACCGGACCCGGTCTCCGACCTCACCGGCACCGCCACCAGCGAGGACGCCAAGAGCGTCGACGCCCTCTTCGACGACACCACCCGCACCCAGGTCACCTTCCGCGGCGCCACCCCGGCGATCGAGTTCACCGTCACCGGCGAGCCCCGCGAGGTCACGATGTACACGCTCACCTCCGGCGACCGCGGCGGCGACCCCAGCGCCTGGGTCCTCGAAGGCTCCGACGACGGCACCGAGTGGACCACCCTGGACGAACGCACCGGCGAGCTGTTCCGCTGGCGCCGCCAGACCCGGCCCTTCACGCTCGACACCCCCGCCGCCCACCCGCACTACCGGCTGCGGATCACCGCCACCCGCGGCCGCCGCGCCACCCTCGCCCAGTGGGAGCTGCTCGCCCGATGAACCACTTCCGCACCGCCGCCCTCGACCGGCTGGCGGCGGCCGACCCCGGCCTCGTCCGGCTGCGGCTGGCCGGGTCCGCGGTCCTCGGCATCGTCCTCGCCGTGACCGCCCTGCTGCCCGCGCACGTCCCGCTCACGGTGATGCTGGTCGGCGCGATCGCCGCGATGATGACCGCGTTCACCGTCAACGACCCGACGCCCGGCAGCCAAGCCGTCACGCTCGTGCTGGCGTTCCTCACCGGAGCCGCGTCCATCACGGTCGCCAGCCTCGGGTCGGCGCTGCCGCCGATGGACAGCATCGTGTTCGTCCTGCTGATCTTCGTCGCCGTCTACGCCCAGCGCTTCGGCGCCCGCGGCACCGCGCTCGGCTCGATCGGCTTCTTCCTGTTCTTCTTCCCGATGTTCCTGCAGGCCCACCTCACGCAGGTCCCGCAGCTGCTGATGGCGCTCGGCGTCGGCGTGCTCGCCAACGCCGTCGTCCGGTTCGTCCTCCTGCGCCACAACGCCGAAGCCGAGTTCCTGCGCGTGCGCCGGGCCTTCCGCGCCCGGCTGGCCGCCGTCGTCCGCGCCACCGAGGCCCACCTCGCCGTCGGTGGCAGCGAGCGCACCCGCAAGCAGCTGCGCAGCACGCTCGCCCGGCTGCACGAGTGCGTCCTGCTCATCGAGGACGCCGCACCCGACGTCGTCGACGCCCGCGCCGCGGACCGCCTGCGCCGCCGCGCCATCGAGGTCGAGCTCGCCCTCGAGTGGCTGGTCAGCACCGTCCAGCGGACCTGCTCCGACGAACTCACCGCCGAAGTCCGCGACGACCTCATCGCCCGGCTCGCGCGCTTCCGCGCCCTGATGGAACGCGACCCGCGCGAGCTCCCGCTGATCAGCCAGACCGGCGAGTACAGCCGCATGCTGGTCGAAGGCAGCCGCATCGACGAGCACGCCGCGCCCGGCGACGGCGTCCGCAAGGCGCTGGCCGAGCTGGCGTTGGCCGACGACCGCGCCCAGCGCGCCGCCGCCCCCGAGTCCACAGTGGATCCGCTCGACGAAGAGGACGACGAGCCGACCCCCGCGTTCGCCTACGACAACCGCACCCGCAGCGCCATCCAGGCCGTCGTCGGCGGCGGGCTCGCTGTGGTCGGCGGCGAACTCGTCTCCCACCAGCGCTGGTACTGGGCGGTCCTCACCGTCTTCGTCGTGTTCATCGGCGCCTCCAGCGCCGGCGCCACCTTCGTCAAGGGCGTCCGCCGCCTCGGCGGCACCCTCATCGGCATCGTCGGCGGCGTCCTGCTCGCCCTGCTGGTCGCCGGCAGCACCCCGGCCACGCTCGCGCTGATCCTGGTCTGCGTCTTCGGGATGGTCTACACCGCCCGCGTCTCCCAGGTCGTGATGGCCTTCTTCATCACCAGCATGCTCGGCCTGCTCTACAGCCTGCTCGGCACGTTCAGCCTCGAAGTGCTCTGGATCCGCGTCGCCGAAACCGCGGTCGGGGCCGCCGCGGGCATCCTCGCCGCCGTCGTCATCGTCCCGGTCCGCACCCGCTCGGTCATGCTCGACGACATCGGCGCCGTGCTCGACGAGCTGGCGGAGTTCCTCGAACACACCCGCGACCTCCTCGCCGGCGAAGAGAACGTCAACATCATCGAGCTCTCCCGCGACCTCGACCGCGCCGTCGAACAGGTCCGCACCACCATCGAACCGCTGACCCACCCGGTCAACCTCCGCAGCGCCCGCCGCGACTACGGCTGGCACGTGCTCACCACGCTGGAGACCATCGCCTTCCGCGCCCGCCACGTCGCCGCCCGCGCCCAGCCCGGGCAGCTCGCCGGCGAGAACGCCGACCGCCTGCGCCAGTTCACCGGACGGCTGCTGGCCAACATCGACGTCCTGCGCAAAGCACTCGACGCACCGGGTGGCCCCACACCCGGCACGCTCGTGCGCGACGACGGCACCCCGGTGTCCGACCGCATCGAACAGGCCGAAACCCGGGCCGTCCTCTCCAGCCTCAGCCACCTCGACGAAGCACTCGTCTCCCTCGGCCGCGTCTTCGACGTCCAGGCCACCGATCCCCGCGCCCCCGCGAAGAAGTGACCCGCCGGGGCGGCGCGGTACCGAGCCGCGCCGCCCCGGGTTCACCGGTTCCCGGTCACGGGCAGGACAACCACGCGAAGTGGTACGTGGTCGTGATGCTGCCGTCGGTCGAGTCCATCGTCACGAAGCTCGTCGTCTTCTTCGGATCCGACGTCCCGGCCGCGGCCCGCAATTCGGTGTTGACGTTCAGATTGCGTTCCTCACCGCACGGCTTGAACACGATCGCACCGACCTCCGTGGAATCGGTGAAATGCCAGTCGTCCTCGAACGGCCCGGTCAGCGGGTGCTGCATGAACGCCGTCGGGGAATTGCCTTGGAAATAGTAATTCGCTCTCTCCAGGCCGGTCGCACCCCGTTCCAGATGGGCGAATCCGCGGTAGTCCGCTTGCGCGATTCCGTAGGTGAACCCCTGTGGCACGTGCACCCGCAGGCCGATCTGGCAGTTCTTCCGGGCGTCCAGCGGCCCGGCGCCGACCCCGACCAGCGCCGTGTAGGCGCTGTAAGTCACGGTGAACGCCGTGTTGTCCTGCGACACCGCCACCGCGGACGTGCCGGCCGGGCAGCCCGTGCCATTGGCGTTCACGACGTCGATGACGATTTTGTCGGGCGGCGGAGGGGTGTTCCACGAATGCGGGGTGACCACAGAGGACAACGCCATTACGGCAGCAACGACCGCAGACAGCATGGGAATCCTTCCCAATACATTCGAATTGGGTACGGGGGCGCCGACCATGGTAGCGAATGGATCATGGTCCGAAACCCCGCTGAACGGAGCAACAAGCCGTAGCCGTCCCACCACGCGGTATACCGATAATTTCGGGCCGTCATTCCCGCGGAAACGGAGAAATGCGACCGGAAAACGATTTCGCGCCCCCGGACCGCCGCCCGCCGTCCGCGATCACCCCGCGACGTCCGGGCTTGATCGTTTCACTCCGCCACGAGACCCGCGACCCGCCCGAGCGTCGCCACCCCGGCGGCCGACCACGGCCCGGCCGTGATCACGACCGCGTGGCCGATCCCCCACTCCGCGAACTCCCCGCACCGCCGCGCGAACGACTCCGCGGACTCACCCGGCTCCAGGCGCGTGCTGATCGTCTTCTCGATCTCCCCGTACGGCCGCCCGGCCTCCTCGCAGTGCCGCGCGAGCACCGACAGCTTGTGCCGCACCGTCATCCCGCCGTCGGGGATGTCGAACACGTTGCACGCGTCGGCGTAGCGCGCGACCAGCCGCAGCGTCTTGCGCTCACCGGCGCCGCCGATCAGCACCTTCGGCCG
Organism: Amycolatopsis ponsaeliensis; assembly: GCF_030182635.1. Classification (NCBI taxonomy): domain Bacteria; kingdom Bacillati; phylum Actinomycetota; class Actinomycetes; order Pseudonocardiales; family Pseudonocardiaceae; genus Amycolatopsis; species Amycolatopsis ponsaeliensis. The sequence continues at coordinate 40,490 of NZ_JAPZLD010000068.1, read as the reverse complement.
CCGCACCGGCCGCGGAATCCCGATCGGACGGTCCAGGCGGTAGTGCTCGCCCTCGAACGCCGAGTCGTCGCCGGCCCACATCCGCAGCGCCAGCCGGATGGTCTCCTCCATCCGCTCGAAGCGCTCTCCCACCGGCGGGAACGGCAGGCCCATCGCCCGCGCCTCGCCGTCGTGGTGCCCGGTGCCGATCCCGAGCCGGGCCCGGCCGCCGGAGAGGACGTCGAGCGTCGTGACGGCCTTGACCAGCAGCGCGGGCGGCCGGAACGTCACCGCCGAGACCATCGTGCCCAGCCCGATCCGGCTGGTCCGCGCGGCCAGGAACCCCAGCGTCGTGTACGCCTCGAGCATCGCCGAATCCGGCGTGCTGTGCGGGTCGGCCTGCAGCAGGTGGTCGGCCACCCACAGCGTGTCCAGTCCGGCGTCGTCGGCCGCGACGGCGATGTTCGCCAGTTCGTCCGTCAGCTTGTCCGGCCACGAGAAGTCCGTGACCCCGATGCTCAACCGCATGGCTACCCCCTCGTGAGCAGTTCCAGGTTGTGGCCGTCGGGGTCCTCGAAGTAGACCCCGCGGCCGCCGTCCAGGTCGTTGATCTCGCCGGCCCGCTCGTGGAACGGGTCGGCCCAGTAGGTGAGGCCGGCCCGTTCGATCCGCGCCATCGCGGCGTCGAAGTCGTCGTCGCCGACCAGGAACGCGTAGTGCTGGCCCGTCACGCGGTCCACCCGCAGGTAGTCGAGCGTGACGCCGTTCGCGAGCCGGACGGGCACGAACGGGCCGTCGACCGGCTCGGTCCGCAGGCCCAGGATCCCGGCGAGGAACTCCGCCGACTTCTCCCGGTCGGTCGCGCACACGATCGTGTGGTTCAGCTCGACGCTCATCGCCCCGCCCCTGCCGGTGCGAACGGCGGCGGGCCACCGATCGGGCTCAGGTGGATGCCGGCCAGGCGCCAGCGGTCCTCGTCGCGGACCAGGACGTGCGTGGCGCGGAACCGGCCGTTCACCGGGTTCCCCTGGTGCTTCGCGACCTGGGCGTGCACGCCGATCGCGATCGCGGTCGTGCCGAAGTCGCGGACCTCGACCTCGGCCCAGTCCAGCTTCTCGGTGACCAGGGCGCCGCCGCTGTAGCGGGCCAGCCACTGGTCGCGGTCCAGGACGAAGCCGAGCGGGCCGACCAAGCGGAAGCCGTCGGCGGCCAGACCGGCCAGGACCTCGGTGTCCCCGCGCTCCTCGGCCGCGGCCCAGACCCGGCCGAACTCGCGGACCTGCTCTTCGGTGCTCATCGCGTTTCCCCTTCCGGTTCGATGAGCACAACGTTAGATGTCTAACCATTAGATGTCAAACGCTTAGATGCCTCTCCATCTGCGGTAGGGTCCGACCCGTGCCAGCACCCACCACCACCCCCATCGGCGTCGTCCTCGCCCACACCGCCAAGACCGCAGGCCGCGCCTTCGACCACGCCCTCGCCGCCGCCGGCGGCTCCCAGCCCGTCTGGCAGATCCTCATCTCCCTCAAAACCAGACCCGTCGCCAACCAACGCGAACTCGCCGACGCCGTCGGCATCCAAGGCGCCACCCTCACCCACCACCTCAACAGCATGGAAACCACCGGCCTCGTCACCCGCCGCCGCGACCCCGCCAACCGCCGCGTCCACCTCGTCACCCTCACCCCCGACGGCGAACAGCTCTTCCTCCGCCTCGCCTCCGCCGCCATCGCCCACGACGAACGCATGCGAAAAGGCCTCACCGACGCCGAGATCACCCAGCTCGCCGACCTCCTCCACCGCCTCGCCGGCAACGTCACCGACAACCCGGACTCCCCATAGAAACCGTTGCACCGCCCCAAAAGGCCGGCCTTCGGGCGATCCCTTGACGATGATTCCCCGCACCCGCGATGGTCGGATCATGACCGCACAGACGGAACTCCCGACCACCACGACCACCGGCTGGGCCCCCACCGGCGACCTCCCCTGGCCGCGCCAGTGGGACCACCCCTACGAAGGCCCGGTCCTCCTCCACGACGGCCGCGTCCTCGCCGCGGGCGGCGGAAACAACCGCGGCTCCCAGACCTTCGCCGACGCCGCCCTCTACGACCTCGCCACCGGCCAATGGACCCCCACCGGCCCGATGCTCACCAGCCGGCGCATCCACACCCTCACCACGCTCGCCGACGGCCGCGTCCTCGCCGTCGGCGGCGGACACGGGCACCCCTCGGTCAAGCCGTTCATCCTCGCCTCGGCGGAAATCTACGACCCCGCCACCGGGACCTGGACCGAGACCGGCTCACTGCACCAGAGCCGCTGCCTCCACTCCGCCACCCTCCTGCCCGACGGCCGGGTCCTCGTCGCCGGCGGCGCCACCGACCAGCCACCCCTGCCCGCCCAGATCGTCACCACCACCGCCGAGATCTACGACCCCGCGACCGGCCAGTGGACCCCGGCGGCCCCGATGCTCCACCCTCGCGCCTCGTTCTCCGCCGTCCTCCTGCCCGACGGCCACGTCATGGCCGTCTCCGGCCTCGTCGAAACCGGCGGCGACCTCGCCGGCCTCACCTTCTGCGAGACCTACGACCCCACCGCCGGCACCTGGACACCGACCGACCCCATCGGCACCCCCGTGCCCCTCGAAACCGGCACACCCCGCGTCAACGCCCAGGCCGTCGCGCTCGACGACGGCGCCGTCCTGCTCACCGGCGGCCACCAGGGCGGCCCCGTCAACTGGAGCTACAGCCCTTTCAGCCTCAGCGACACCGAGCGGTACGACCCCGCCACCCGGCGCTGGGCGCCGACCGCCTCGATGAAGGTCGCCCGCGACGAATTCCGCATGATCAAGCTCGACTCCGGCAAGGTCATCGCCATCGGCGGCCTCGAATACGGCGGCTACGACACCGGTTACCAGAACTCCGAGACCTACGACCCCGCCACCCGCACCTGGGCCCCGCCCATCGGCCTCTCCGCCGGCCGCGCGAAGTTCGGCGCCGTCAAGCTCGCCGACGGCCGCGTCCTCATCGCCGGCGGCGCCACCGTGCTCGGCGCCGCCGGCCCCGACGGCGAAAACACCGTCCTCATCACCAGCACCGACCTCTTCACCCCCTGATCGATCCAGCGAGAGTGACTGGACGCACCCGACCCGCAACCACGAGGAGAGATAGGCTCCCTACCACAAGCCGAAGTCGTCTCAAGCTGGAGAACCGCAATGACCCAAGCCCCTGTCAACGTGACCGTCACCGGCGCCGCCGGCCAGATCGGCTACGCGCTGCTCTTCCGCATCGCGTCCGGTCAGCTCCTCGGCCAGGACGTCCCGGTGAAGCTGCGGCTCCTCGAGATCCCGCAGGCGGTCAAGGCGGCCGAGGGCACCGCCATGGAGCTCGACGACGGCGCGTTCCCGCTCCTGGCCGGCACCGACATCTTCGACGACCCCAAGCAGGCCTTCGAAGGCACCAACATCGCCCTCCTCGTCGGCGCCCGCCCCCGCAGCAAGGGCATGGAGCGCGGCGACCTCCTCGAGGCCAACGGCGGCATCTTCAAGCCCCAGGGCGAAGCCATCAACGCCGGCGCCGCCGACGACATCAAGGTCCTCGTCGTCGGCAACCCCGCCAACACCAACGCCCTCATCGCCCGCTCGCACGCCCCCGACGTGCCCGCCGACCGCTTCACCGCGATGACCCGCCTCGACCACAACCGCGCCCTCGCCCAGCTCTCCAAGAAGCTCGGCGTCCCCGTCACCGAGCTCAAGAAGCTCGCCATCTGGGGCAACCACTCCGCCACCCAGTACCCCTCGGTCCAGCACGCCGAGGTCGGCGGCAAGAGCGTCGAGGTCGACCAGGCCTGGCTCGAGAGCGACTTCATCCCGACCGTCGCCAAGCGCGGCGCCGCCATCATCGAGGCCCGCGGCCTGTCCTCCGCCGCGTCCGCGGCCTCCGCCGCGATCGACCACGTCTACAGCTGGGTCAACGGCACCCCCGAGGGCGACTGGACCTCCGCCGGCGTCGTCTCCGACGGCTCCTACGGCGTCGCCGAAGGCATCATCTCGTCCTTCCCGGTCACCGCGAAGAACGGCAAGTACGAGATCGTCCAGGGCCTCGAGATCGACGACTTCTCCCGCGCCCGCATCGACGCCTCGGTCGCCGAGCTCGTCGAGGAGCGCGACACCGTGCAGAAGCTCGGCCTCATCTGAAGCTGACACACCGAAGGGGGGGGGGGGGGGGGCCCCCCCCCCCCGCGCCCGGCTCGGCCACCATGTGGGGTGATGGCCCTCCACGGCCCGGTCCGAAGTCACGTCGACCTCGGTCCGGGCCGTTGCTCGTGGGACCGCGCAAGTCCGCGCATGGCCCGTCGAAGTCTCTCGACGGGCCATGCACGGAATGGTGGGTCACTCGCTCGATCAAGCCGCGTTCGCCAGCTCCTTCTCCTGCTGAGCTCCCTCGGCGCCGACCTCGCCGGCGAGCCGCTTCGTCTCCGCGTCCGCGCCCGAGGTCTGCTCACCCTTCGCCAGCACCACCAGCTGCGCCGCATGCGCCCGCAGCAGCGCGATCAGCCGCTGGTCGAACTCCGCGCCGCTGCCGGTGCGCAACGCCACCAGGTCCGCCGCGGTGACCATCCCCGGCATCCGATGTCCACTGTGGACGTCAGCGGCCGGCAACCCCGCCCGGTCGCGGGCTGCCTTCAACCGCACCAGCAGCCCTTCCTGTGCCCCTGAGACCGAGTCCGCGGCCTTCCGGACCGCCGGGCTCGCCGCACGCGAAGGAGCCAGCCGGGCCGCCGACAGCGCGTTCTCCGTCATCGGCACGACCAGTTGCAGCCACGCCACGTCCGTCGGGTTGAACGGCGACGCGGGGCCGGCGGTGGGGGCGGGGCCGGTGGTGGCGCACCCGCCCATGGTCGCCACCACCGCCGCCCCCACCAGGAGCAGCCGTCTCACGGACGGCCGGGCAGCCGGTAGTTCGGCCCGAGCACGGTGCCCCGGTCCGGCTTGTACAGGTCGAACCCGCGCGGGTCGCACTGGAGACCACCGTTGATGCAGTGCGTGACCAGGGCGGCGAGGGTCGGCGGGTCCCACGCGTTGAAGAAGTCGTAGTGCCACGAGTACCCGCGCCCGCTGGCCAGGTGCACGCCCGACATGTCCCCGCTGACCGGGAACGCGATCTTGAACTCCAGCATCGGCACCGCGACCGGGTGGTCGGCCGGGCACGTCAGCGTCGTCTTGTCCGGGTACGCCATGTGACTCTTGTGGTCGGCCGAATCCAGGTGGACGCCGTCCCAGCAGCTCGGTGCCTGGTAGCGGATGTTCAGCTGGCTGCCCGGCGTGCACTGCACCGGGATGTCCCAGTTGTGGAAGCTGTCCCCGCACTCCCAGCCCTCGATCGCGCCGGGCGCGTTCTGGAACTGGTCCTGCGTCGCCGTGACCGTCCCGGCGACGTAGCGCAGGCCGGGCGGGAACGGCACCACCTTGGTGTAGTCGAGGATGCCGGACTTGTAGTACACGACCTGCGCGAAGTTCGGCAGGATCACCTGGTTCCCGTTGTAGACCGTCGGGAACCAGTACGCGGACAGGTCGTCCGGCGCCAGGCAGGTCGTGTTGCCCACGCCCGCGGCCTGCAGCGACTGCGTCGTGGTGTTCGCGTTGGTGGTCTTGTTGCCGATGAACGTGTGGTCGTGGGACGCGCCGGGCAGCCCGGGGAAGACGATCGGGTCGTCCGGCTGGTGGTGGCTGGGGGAGCAGTTGACCTGGAACTCGTGATGGGTCACCAGGTCGTCGGCTCCGGCGGGCGACCAGGTGGCCGCGGTCAGGAAGGCGCCTGCCAGCACGGTGGCGGCGGTGCAGGCGAGGAGCGCGGCTTTCGTTGCCAAGGGTCCTCCACGGTGAGGTGCCAAGGATGGGAGAGCGCTCTCCCACAGCATGCGCAGCGAGCCGCCGCCGTGTCAAGGAGTACCCGGATCCGCCGCAAGACAGGCATTGTCCGATTCCCGGCCGGAATCTTGACAACGCGGGGCTGGTGCCGTTCCATCGGACAGCCGGAGAGCGCTCTCCAATCTCCGTCCCCCTTTTCGCGCGGGAGTCATCGTGGACCGACCGTTGCCCCTTCGTGCCGTCCCGGCACTCGTGGTCCTGCTGGTATTGGGCCTGTTAGCCGGCCCCGCACCAGCGGCACACGCCGCGACCCTGCTCTCGCAGGGCAGACCGGTGACCGCCTCCAGCAGTGAGGGGGCCTCGACTCCGGCGTCCGCGGCGGTCGACGGCGACGCCGGCACCCGCTGGGCGAGCGCCTGGAGCGACCCGCAGTGGCTGCAGGTCGACCTCGGCGCGTCCGCGGACATCAGCCAGGTCACGCTGAACTGGGAAGCCGCCTACGCGACCGCCTACGAGATCCAGGTTTCGGACAACGCCGCGTCTTGGCAGACTGTATACAGTACGACGACCGCGACCGGCGGCGTCCAGAACCTCGCCGTCACCGGCCACGGCCGTTACGTGCGCTTCTACGGCACCCACCGCGTCGGCGGCTACGGCTATTCGTTGTGGGAGTTCCAGGTCAGCGGCACCCCGGGCACGTCGACGCCGGGCGGCCCCGGCGTCACGAAGGTGACCGGCAGCCAGGGCAACTGGCAGCTGAGCGTCGACGGCCGGCCGTGGACCGTCAAGGGCCTCACGTGGGGTCCGCCGGTGAGCGAAGCGGCGACGCGGATGCCGGAGCTGCACTCGATCGGCGTCAACACCGTCCGCACCTGGGGCACCGACGGCTCCAGCCAGCCCTTGCTGGACGCCGCCGCGGCCAACGGCATCAAGGTCGTCGCCGGGTTCTGGCTCCAGCCCGGTGGCGGACCCGGTAGCGGCGGCTGCGTCGACTACACCACCGACACGAACTACAAGAACACGATGCTCGGCGAGATCCAGAAGTGGGTCAACACCTACAAGGCGAACGCCGGCGTGCTCATGTGGAACGTCGGCAACGAGTCGATCCTCGGCATGCAGAACTGCTACTCCGGCACGCTGCTGGAGCAGAACCGGATCGCCTACGCCCGGTTCGTCGACCAGGCCGCGCAGGCGATCCACGCCATCGACGCCAACCACCCGGTGACCTCGACCGACGCCTGGACCGGCGCGTGGCCGTACTACAAGGCCTACACGCCGAACCTCGACCTCTACTCCGTCAACTCCTACGCCCAGGTCTGCCAGGTGAAGCAGGACTGGATCAACGGCGGCTACACGAAGCCGTACATCATCACCGAGACCGGCCCGGCCGGTGAGTGGGAGGTCCCGAACGACGTCAACGGCGTCCCTGCGGAACCGACCGACCAGCAGAAGCGTGACGGGTACACGAACGCCTGGAACTGCGTGCTGGCCCACCCGGGTGTGGCCCTCGGCGCGACGCTGTTCCACTACGGCACCGAAGGCGACTTCGGCGGCGTCTGGTTCAACATCACCACCGGCAACGAGAAGCGGCTCGCCTGGTACGCCGTCCGCAAGCTCTACAGTGGACAGACCGGCGGCAATACGCCGCCGGTGATCTCGGCGATGAACCTCAGCCGCACCACCGACGTCCCGGCCGGCGGAACGTTCACCCTGACCACCGCGGTGTCCGATCCGGACGGTGACCCGATCACCTACACCATGGGCTACAACAGCAAGTACATCAACAACGCGGCCGGGCTGATCCCGGCGCAGTTCACCGGGAACGGGACGTTCACGGTCACCGCGCCGCAGCAGCTGGGCGTCTGGAAGATCTACCTCTACGCCCGGGACGGCCACGGCAACGTCGGCATCGAGACGCGTTCGCTGCGCGTGGTCGCCCCGCCGGTGCCGGGCACGAACCTGGCCCGCGGCGCGGCGACCACGGCGTCGACGTACCAGGCCGACGGCCCGGGTGCGCCGTACCCGCCGCAGGCCGCGACGGACGGCAACACCGCCACGCGCTGGGCGAGCGCGTGGGCCGACCCGCAGTGGCTGCAGGTGGACCTGGGCAGCCGGCAGGCGTTCGACCACGTCCAGCTGATCTGGGAGTCGGCCTTCGGGAAGGCGTACGAGATCCAGGTCAGCGACGACGCGGCCAACTGGCGGTCGGTGTACTCGACGACGTCGGGCGACGGCGGCGCCGACGACCTGGACCTCTCGGCCACCGCCCGGTACGTGCGGATGTCCGCGACCCAGCGTGGGTCGGCGTACGGCTATTCGCTGTACGAGTTCGGCGTCTACCGCCGGTGACTCAGCCCGGGATCAGGCAGAAGAGGTGACCTTCGGGGTCGGCGAGCACGACCCAGTCGGCGCCACCGGGCTGGAAGTCCGGCTTGGTGGCGCCGAGCGCCTCGAACTCCGTGACAGCGCTTTCGAGGTCGCCGACGCTGAGGTCGAGGTGGGCGTGCTTGGCGTCGTCCGGCCAGGCCGGGCCCCGGTAGCCGGCGACGCGCTGGAAACCGAGCCCGACCGGGCCGCCGAGCTGGACGGTGTCGTCGTCCTGATAGGTCACTTCCAGGCCGAGTCCCTTGGCGTAGAAGGCGGCGAGCGCGGCCGGGTCGGCGCAGTCGAGGACGATCGTGGTGAGTTCCGCGGGCATTTCCCGACTCCTTTCGTTCTGCCGGCAGCTTGCCTTTCGCGTCGGCCCGGGGTCTTGAAGATCCTTGCGGAAACTGTCGGACCCCCGGCGTAGCGTCCGGGGCGTGCTGGAAACAGTCGAAGTCGCGGCCCGCCCGGGATACGCGGTGAGCGTGGTGCGGTGCGCGGACGACCACCCGGGCTGGTCCCCGCCCGAGGTGGCGTCGGGCCACCGGATGGTGCTGGTCCGCCGTGGCCGGTTCCGCCGCCGCGCCCGGGGGAGGGTCGAGGACGCGGACTCGACGGTCGCGTACCTCGCGTCGCCGGGGGAGGAGGAGAGCTTCGCGCACCCGGCGGGCGGCGACGTGTGCACATCGGTGACGTTCGGCGAGCGACGCTGGCGTCAGCTCGCGGGCGACGGGTCGGTGTCTCCGACGGTGTACGTCGACGGGCGCCTCGACCTCGCCCATCGCCGGGCGGTCGCGTCGGTCGCCGACCCGGACTACGCGCTGGCGGAGGAACTGCTGGTTCTCGTGGGTGCTGCGATCACCCAGGCGGCCCCGTCGCCGACGCCTGCATCCGGCGGCCGTGTGGACGATCGTGCGTTGGTGTCGCGCGCTCGCGAGGCGATCGCCGCGGAGGACCCGGGTGGGCTCTTTCCGCTGGCGGACCTGCTGGGGGTTTCGCCGTACCGGCTGAGCCGGGCTTTCCCGCGTGAGCTGGGGGTTTCGCTGACGCGGTACCGCAACCGGGTCCGGGTGGGCCGGGCTCTGGACCGCCTGGAGGCGGGGGAGCGAGGCTTGGCTGCGTTGGCGGCGGACCTGGGGTTCGCGGACCAGGCCCACCTGACCCGCACGGTCCGCGAACACGCGGGAACAACCCCGGCAGCCCTGCGCGAACTGCTGGCAGGGGAGCGACGCCAAAGCCCACGACAACCGTGATGCCCGCGCAATCACACGAGATGCCCCGCCAATCACACGTGATGCCCGCGCAATCACACGAGGTGCCCGCCCGGCCGCGCGAGATGCCCGCGCGAGATGACTTCCCAACTGCACGCGGCGCCTCCCAGCCACCAACCCGCGCGCGGGCTGACTCGGCCGGTCGAGAACCCTTGCCAGGAGGGTACTTTTGCCGCACCGCGCCCACATCCGGCGCCCTACGCTCCCACCCATGGCGGACACCCCGACGCGCGTGGTCCCGCTCTCGCGCGCCCGCCGGTGGACCTGGGTCCTCGTCGCGGTCGCCGCAGCCCTCGCCGCGTGGCACCTCTACGGCATCTTCGTCACGCCGGAGCGGCCGTTCTTCTGGATCGGCCTGGCTTTCGACGTCCTCGTCGCGGTCGTCGGCTGGCTGCTCGGTCGCGCCTGGCCGCCCGTCGCTCGCTTCGGTCCCGACGGCATCCGCTTGGACGGATCCCTCCTCCCCTACACCACGATCACCGAAGTCCGGCGGGGAGCCGTGTCGGCCAAGCCGTTCTGGCTCGCCTTCTGGCTGCCGACCTCGCTGCTGGTCGGGCTGATCGTCGCGCTCCGGCCGTCCGGGGACTTCGACCGCGAAGTCGTCGAACTGCGTACCGACGGCGGCCGGGTGCGCGCCCGCTGGCGTGACCACCGGGCCGCGGAAGACTTCCTCGCCGCGCTGCGGGAGCACCGTCCCGACCTCGAAGTCCGCTACGGCGTCGACTCCGATGTCTTCGCGCGGGACCACTCGCCCCGGCTGGGCGTCGGCGGTGGGTTCCTCGCCTTCGGGCTCGGGCTCTGGCTGTTCCTCGGCGGCTGGTTCGGGCTGCAGTTGCTCGACCAGTCCCTCGAGCACGGCCCCTTCCCGTCCGGGCCGACGTCGGCTGCGATCACCCGGCTGACCTCCGGCCTCGACGGCTTCGCGCCGCTGCCCGGCGTTGCCCGCGACTTCACCGAGTGGTCCTGCGACCGCACGAACGGTCTGATCCTCGGCCCGGACCCCGGCGCCGCCGATCTGCACCTGAAACTGGAAGGCCGGACGCCGCAGGCAGGCGCCGTCGAAGCGCGGCTGCGGCAGGCGGCCGGGATGGACGCGGACCAGTACTTCGAGCGGCTCGGCCCGGACGACCTCGACTTCGAGCTCGACATCCCCGAGGACGACGACCTCTACATCGAGTTCTCCACCGGCTGCGTCACCGACGAAGCGGTTCCGGGCCTGCGCGACGACTTCACCAAGCTGGCCGCGGCACTGGGAGTGAGCTGAGGTGGGGCGGCGCGGCGGGAACGCGGGCTGGGCGCGTGGCCACCCCCAGCGGCCACGTGACTTCGCCCGGCGGCCGCTGCGCCACCCCGGGGTCCGATGTCCTGTTTTCGAAACATCGAACGGGAGTATCGTAGTCTTTCCGGGACAGGCTGTGTCAAGTTTTCGGAACAGCTACGCTGACGGTTGTCACGTTTCCTGGCTGAAGGTGGTGTGTGGTGAGCGATGAGCGCAGTTTCGCCGAACGACTGGCGCACTTGATCGCGACCGTGCACCCGCCGGACCGCAAGCCGTACTCCTACCGGGAGATCGCCCACGGCGTCGCCGAGCAGACCGGCGTGACGATGTCGGCGACCCACGTCCAGCAGCTCGCCGTCGGCGCGCGCAAGGACCCCAAGCGCTCGCACATCCAGGCCCTCGCTCAGTTCTTCGGCGTGCCGGTGACGTACTTCTTCGACGACGAGGTCGCCGGGCAGGTCGATCGCCAGGTCGAGGACGTCGTCGCGTGGCGCGACACCGAGGCGCGGAACCTGGCGCAGCGGGCCATGCAGCTGTCCCCACGCGACCGCGAAACCGTGACGGCGCTGCTCGACCAGCTGGCCGGCTACGACGAAACCCGGCGTCGCGACGGCCGGCGGCGGAAGCCGGAGTGATCGCGGGAAGTCGGCTACGATGACCTCGTCCGTGATCGCGCCCCGGTGCACCCGGCTGGCGCCCGGTGACCGGGGAGGGCCCATCGACGAGCGCGGCTTGACGGACCTCCGAGCCGGCGCCCGGCAGCGGGTGCGGACCGTGCTCGCCGCCGTCCCGGTGCCCCGGCCGTGGTCGATGAACGCCTGGGTGGACCGTCTCGAGGCTTGGCGCGGACGCGAGATCGACCTCGTGCCGGTCGAGTACCGGCCCGGCCGGCCGTCAGGTGCGTGGCAGGCCCGCCCGGACTACGACCTGATCGCCTACGTCGAGCACACGTCGGCGCTGCACCAGGACCACATCATCGCCCACGAACTCGCCCACATGCTGTGCGCTCACACCGGGTCCTGCCAGATGTCGGAGTCCGAAGCCGCGCAGCTCGCGCCGGACCTGGCGCCGCAGGCGCTGTCGCACCTCCTGACCCGCGTGACGACCGGCACCGACGAGTACGAGGCCGAGCTGATCGCGGTGCTCCTGATGAGCGCGGCGACGAGCGAGCCGCCCGCCGTTCAGCCGGGTGCGTCCGGCCGGGCGGCGGATCAGGCTAGGCGGCTGGCCGCACTCCTGGGATAGTCGCGTCTCGTGATCGACATTCTGTTCGTCGGGGTCGGGCTTTTCGCGTTGGCAATCGGGATCTGGCGGGCGGTCCGCGCCCGGCGCACCGGCGCGGGCGCCGGCCTGGCCGTCTCGCTCATCGCGCTCGGCGCGGCGTTCTGCTTCCTGTCCAACCGCGCGCAGCAGTTCGAGAGCGAGCTTTACCCGAGTCTCGGCCGGCTGCTGTCGAACCTCGCGACGATGGTCGCGGCCTACGGGATCGGGCTGACGGTCGCGGAGATCAGCGGCACCCGCGACCGCGGACGCCGCACGCGGCTCGTCGCACTGGGCGTCGCGCTGACTCTGCTGACGGTGATGTTCTTCAGCACGCAGGGGCTGCCGCGCGGCGTCGGGGTGTTCGACGAGCTGTACGGCACGCACCCGACGCTGGTCGTCTACGTGTTCGTGTACACGGTCTACCTCGGGTTGGCGGTACTCGACATCGGCGTGGTGGCGGCGGTGACGATCCGCGCGAGCGGCGGCGCGCTGCGTGCGGGGCTCACGCTGTTGCTGCTGGCGTCGGCGTTCGCGGTCGCCTACCTCGGGGGCAAGATCGTCGCGACGATCAAGGCGCTGCAGGACGACCACCCGGCGAAGGCGTTGTGCCGCGGGCCGTTCTCGACGTTGCCGTGCACGCTCGACGTCGGGTTCCCGGCGGTGTCGGTGCTGCTGATCGTGGTGGGGCTGACGATCCCGTCGATCCCGGGGCTGGTGGCCGGGCGTCGTGACGCGAAGACGCTTCGCTTGCTGCGCCCGCTGCGCGCGCACCTGACGCGGCGGTTCCCGGAGATCGTGCGCATCGACCCGGGCGGACCGTCTCGCCGCGAGCGGCTGCTGACGGCGATGAGCGAGACGAACGACGGGCTGATCCTGGCGGGGGTGACGCCGGAGCTGGCGGCTCCGGCAGCGGCTCGGCTGGTGCGGGATCTGCCGGATGAGCCGGGGGAGGAGGAGCCGCCGGTCGCGCAGGCGGAGCCTTTCGCCGCGGACGTCGCGCGGCTGCGGGCGATCGCGCTTGCGTACCGGAAGGTCGGCGGCGAGACGGCGGGCGAGGTGGCCAGCCCGGTGCGGTGACTTCGAAGTCGCACCGACTACAAAGGTGTACTGACTACGGAAATGCACTCACTTCGCAACGGCACTGGGTGCAAAGGTGTACTGACTACGGCAGTGAACTCACTTCGCGACGGCGGTGGCCGCAAAAGCGGACTGGCTGCGACCTTGGACTGCGCAGCTGTAGTCGCTACATAAGTGTAGTCACTACGCGATCGGCTGGGGCTGCTTGGTATGTAGTGATTACATAGCTGTAGTCACTACATGAATGCAGTGGCTACACGAGCGCAGTGACTGCGTGAACGCAGTGATTGCGTGGTCGGTTCATCCGGTGAACGGTGCGTCCAACCGCAGCTCCCAGCCGCGTTCGGTGAGCGCCACCAGCTGCAACGCCGTCGCGCGATCGGTCAGCGGCAACAAGGGCCGCACTTCGTCGCCCACCCGGGAAAGCGTCTCCTCGTCGCCACCCATGGCGACATTCACGTGCGCGGGCGGGCGAGGCCCGAACCGTCCACCGTAAGGCGCAACCTCCGGCCAGCGATCGCACACCGCATCAGTGATCGGCTGAAGCGAAGGAGCCGGCAGTGCAGCAAAACCCGGCGCGGAAAGAAACTCGTCGAGCTGCACCTCGGTCGGCGCAACAGTCGAGGCAAGCGACCGGACCGCATCCAAAACCGAGGAACTCACCAAGCCATCCGGCAAGAAGGGGTACAAAGCCGTCACGTGCGCGGGCAAACCGGGGCGGACCAAAGCCGGATCGATCCGCCGGGCCGCGGCCAATGCGGGTTCGGCGGCGGGCAGCAGGATCACCAGCGCGGTGGTTCCGGGTGGAGGCACCCCCGCATCATGACAGTCAGGCGATCACGACAGTCAGGCGATCAGGCGACAGCCGACTCCGGGAACCGTCCCGAGCGGGCCAGTGCGAGACTGCGCCGGCACAACTCCACGAGCTCCAAGTTCGCGCGGCTCCGCGGGCTCCGCCCACACAGCCCGCAGTGGATCGCCACCTCGCCGGTCAGCTCGTCCACCGCGACGAGCGCCTGGTGGTCGCACCGGCGGCACCAGCGGTAGCCGATCGCCGGGTTCGTGTGCACCGGAGAAGAAACGCAGTCGTGCAGCCAACGGCGGTGCGTGCGGCACGTGACGCGGTCGGTCGGGTCGAGGTGGCCGTCGTCCTCGGATCTGTCTTCGCCGGCCAGCGTCGAAGCCAGCAACGGCTGGCGTGCCGCCGCCGGGCGGTCCTGCGGATTGGGACTGGCCCACGCGTGGTGGTCGCCGCATCGGCACTTCTCGGACATGGTGCCCCCAGTGGTCGGGTGGTTCGATCCGTCGAGTGTGACCGCGGCAACAGAGGGTGGACAACCGGGAAAACGCTCAGTTTCGACCAGCGGCAGGGGTTCCGCGGCGGACGGAGAAGCGGACTTCGGCGCCCGTGTATGCGAACATATGTTCTATGACCGCCGAGGGGCCCATCCTGCACGCCGACCTCGATTCGTTCTACGCGTCGGTGGAACAGCGTGACGATCCGGCGCTGAAAGGGCGCCCCGTGATCGTCGGCGGCGGGGTCGTCCTGGCCGCGAGTTACGAGGCCAAGGCCTATGGCGTGCGCACGGCGATGGGGGGCGCGCAGGCCCGGCGGCTGTGCCCGCACGCCGTCGTCGTGCCGCCGCGGATGTCGGCTTATTCGGCCGCGAGCAAGGTGGTCTTCGAGGTCTTCCACGACACCACTCCGTGGGTGGAAGGCCTCTCGATCGACGAAGCCTTCCTGGACGTCGGAGGGTTGACCAGGATCGGCGGACGGCCCAGCGACATCGCCGAACGGCTGCGCGTCGCCGTCGCCGAGCGGGCCGGGCTGCCGATCACGGTAGGGGTTGCGCGGACGAAGTTCCTCGCGAAGGTGGCCAGCCGCGTCGCGAAGCCGGACGGCCTGCTGGTCGTCCCGCACGACGCGGAGCTGGAGTTCCTGCACCCGCTGCCGGTCGGCGCGCTCTGGGGCGTCGGCAAGGTCACCGCCGAAAAGCTGCACGCGCGGGGGATCACGACGGTCGGCCAGCTGGCCGCGTCCGAGCCGGTGGACCTGGTGAGCATGCTCGGCCGGGCGGCCGGCGGGCACCTGCACGCCCTGGCGCACAACCGGGACCCGCGCCGCGTCGAGGTCGGTGTACGGCGCCGGTCGATCGGCGCCCAGCGGGCACTCGGCCGTGGTCGGCGGACTCCGGCCGAGCTCGACGTCGTGCTGGTGGCGCTGATTGACCGGATCGCCCGCCGGCTGCGCGCCGCTCGGCGCGTCTGCCGGACGGTGACGATCCGCCTGCGCTTCGCCGACTTCACTCGGGTCACGCGCTCGCACACGCTGAACGAGCCGACCGCGGGCACGGGCGTCCTGCTCGCCGCGGCGCGGGAGCTGCTCGTGGCCGCGCTGCCGATGATCGCCGACCGCGGCATCACCCTGCTCGGCGGGGCACTGTCCAACCTGGCCGACGAAGATCCGTTCCAGCTCGCGCTGCCGTTCGAGCGGCAGCGGGCGACCCAGCTCGACACGGCGCTGGACGCGGTGCGGGACCGGTTCGGCAAGGCGGCGGTCGGGGGGGGGGCGGGGGGGGGCCCCCCCCCCGGCCGCGGGGGGGGGGCGGGGGGGGGGGCGGGGTGGGGCGGGGGGGGGGGGGGCGGGGCGGGGGCGCCGGCCCCCCCGGACGACCTCGAAGTGCCCCTGTTGCCGGATTGACGGCGAAACGGCTTCAGTTTCCGGTGCCTGCCATTCCGGGCCGATCGGGAATGCGGGCGTGGACCAGTGCGGAAAGCGCAGCGGGACGCAGCGCGTCCGTGCGGTTCCACAGTCGCGGGTCGACGCTCTCGCGCTGGCCCGCCTCTTCGACGACTTCGAACCCGGCGTCGCGCAGGAGGCCGCTCATGGCCGCGGGGGAGAGGAAGGTGAGCCACGGCTCACCCTGTTCCGCGGCGACCGGTGCGACGGCTTCGGCGTAGGCGTTTCCGGCCGTGTCGCGCAGTTCCGCGGGAAGCAGGTGATCGGTGACGATTTCCGATCCGGGTGCGAAACGGCCGAGATCCGTCAATGTGGCGAGAATCGCCTTCCGCGTCAGGTACATGGTGACACCGAGCCAGCTGACGAACACGGGGCGAAACGGGTCCAGTCCACTCTGGACGAGCCGTTCCCGGAGCGGATCGGCTTCGAAGTCGACCGGGACGAACGTGACCGAAGCGGGCACGGCGACGCCGGCGCCCTCGAGCAGTTCTCGTTTGGCCGCCTGGGTCGCGGGCCGGTCGACCTCGAACACCCGGAATCGCGCGGACGCGTCCCGATACGCGAACGAATCGAGTCCGGCGCCGAGAATCACATACTGGTCTATACCGGAATGGGGACGAAGGAGCCGGTCTTCGGTGAACCGGCTGCGGCACACCGCCTGGGCGCGGGCGCCGGCCAGGACCGGATGGGTGCCGTGGAGATGATGGTAGGCCAGGAGTTCCTCGGCGCGCTCGCCGAGGAGGGCTGCGGCGAGAGTGTCGGAGAAGACGATCGGCTCGGCATCGACGAGCAAATGTGCCGCCCGCGCGGCGGCAGCGGTGAACGCCGTGCGGCTGATGCGGGGAGCAATACCGGGAAAGTCGGCGGTGGTCATGCGGACACGGTACCGATTCGATTTCGACTATATCACAAAAACAAATATTCGACAAGACGACGCGCATTTCGGCTCGGTTGCGGTCACCCTGGACGGGGGCGGCGCGGTCGCCCGGGCGGCCATTGTGGACGCTTCACCGGTGTCGCGCGTGCCGGGCGGGATTCGACAGGTTAGGGTCTGTCCGACCGTGTTCTGGAGAAGATGAGGAACGACGAACCATGGCACAACGGGTGCACGTCGAGATGGTGGACGACCTTGACGGGAGCGAGGCTTCGCAGACCGTCCCCTTCAGCCTCGACGGGGTGACTTACGAGATCGACCTGTCCGAGGACAACGCGTCAGCGCTCCGGGACGAGCTCGCCCGCTACGTCGCGGTCGCGCGGCGGACCGGCGGCCGCAAGGTGCGCCTCGCGACCGGCCAGTCGCTGTCGGGCTCCTCGAGCTCGGGCACCGACCGCGAGCGCAACCGCCAGATCCGCGAATGGGCGCAGGCCAACGGCTACGAGGTCGCGGAGCGAGGCCGGCTGTCGAGCGAGATCATCGCGGGCTTCGAAGCGGACCAGGTCGCGGCCGTCGAGCCGGTCGAAGCCAAGCCGGCGCGCAAGCGGGCGACGCGCAAGAAGGCCTGACGCCGGATCGGTTGCCGGACAACGAACTTCGCGCCGCTGCGCTGGGGAGCACGACGGTGCGGAGTCCGGTAGCGGTGTTTCGCGCGCCCGGGGTTGGGGAGATCCCGGCGCGCGAAAAGCACGCCGGCGGGTGCTGAGCCGCTCGCGTTTGTTTGTTTCCCACTGTGCTGTCTCCGTTTGGCGGGCCGGATCCGCCGACGGCTCGCCGCGACTGTCCTGATCGGCTTGTCGCGTAGGGAGTCGCTCGCTCTCCGTCGCGTGTGGATCTTCCGCCGGGGGCGAGCGGACATTTCCCGGCCGGTAAAGCTTGTCGGAGGGTGGCTCCGATGGCCAGACTGTCAGTGCTCCACGCGGCCGGTACCGCGCCGGAGCACGGCCCGGTGGCCGCCTCCTCCCTCGATGGCCACCGGGCCGCCTTCCTCTAATCCCCTCCTGACACCGTGCCGCCCGTCGCGTGCGGCCGATCGGGCATCGCTGTAGACAATCGACCGCGACAAGCGCACACTCGGACTACTCCATACTGCATACAATCTTCAGTTGAGAGTTCTGAGGAGGCGGTCACGATGTCCGAGGTCCGCGAGCTCCGGGACGTCTACGGACGGCGGTACCGCGTCGGGGAGTCCGACCGGGAGCTGCTCGGCCGGCCGCGGACGTGGATCACCTGGCTGGCCGCGGCGGCGATGCTCGCCGCCGGGGTGCAGCAGTACGGCTTCGGCGCGATCGTCCCCGCGCTGAGCCGCGCGCACGGCTGGACGTTCGGCGGGATCGTCCTCTCGCTCGCCGTCTGGGCGATCTGCCAGGCCGGCACGGCTTTCCCGGCGGCGTGGCTGCGCGAACGCGGCCTGCTCCCGGCACCCGCCGCGATGGCCGCCGGCGCGGTGCTGTGCGCCGCGGGCCTGGTGACGCTCGGGCACGCGACCAGCCCGCTCGCCGTCTTCCTCGGCTACTCCGTGCTCGGCGGGCTCGGCACCGGCCTCGTCTACGCCACCTGCGTCGGCGCGGTGCTGGCGTGGTTCCCGGACCGGACCGCGGCGAGCGCGGGCATCGTCAGCGGCGCGTTCGCCTACGGCAGCGTGCCCTTCGTCGTGCTCGCCGCCGCGCTGCCGGCCGCGCGACCGGCGCTCCTGGACGTCACCGCCGCGGTCGTGCTCGCCGTGATCGCCGGGTGCGGCGCGCTGCTGCGGTACCCGCCGCGGAACTGGTGGCCCGCGACGCCCGAGCCGCGCACCTGGGCCCTCGACCGGGCGCACAACCGGCGCCCGGCCGTCCGGCACTACCGGCCGGCGGAGCTGTTCCGGTGCGGGACGACCCTCGCGCTGTATCTCGTCGTCGTGCTCGCGGCCGCCGTGCTGCTGTTCGACCTCGCCTACCTGGCGACCTTCGTCGCCGAGCGCACCGGGCCCGGGCTCGCCGCGGCCGCGCTGGCGCTGCTCGCGGCGGCGACCGGCAGCGGGCGGGTGCTCATCGGCCGGCTCGCCGACCGGCTCGGCCGGCACCGGATCCTGCGGTTCGCGCTGCTCGCGGGCGGTGTCGCCCAGTTCGTCCTCTTCTACTCGGGCGAGCACCGGCACGCCGTCGGACTGCTGCTGGGCGTCGCGCTCGCCGGCCTCGGGAACGGCTGCTGCTACACGCTGCTGGTCGGCCTCGTGCGCGAGTACTTCGGCGAGGAATCGGCGGCGCAGAACTTCGGGATCCTGTACTCCGCCAAGGCGGTCGGTGCGGTGCTCGGGATCGGGCTCGCCGCGCTCGTCGTGACGTCGCACGGGTTCGCCGGCGCGTTCGCCGCGGCCGGGGTGCTGAGCCTGGCCGGCGCGGTGCTGTCCGGGCGGCTGACCCAGCCCGGTCGGCCCAAGTCGCTGCTGCCGGTGGCCTGACGTGGGGCGGATGACAAGCCGACGGCGGGTGCTGCGCGTCCGCGACGGCGTGCCGACCGCGCGCCCGGACACGCTGACCGTCGAGGAACCCCTCGAGATCCGGGTGGCCGGGAAAGCGCTGTCGATCACCATGCGGACCCCGGGCGACGACTTCGACCTCGCGGCCGGGTTCCTGGTCGGCGAGGGTGTGGTGCGGGCGGCCTCGGACGTCCACTCGATCCGGTACTGCGCCGGGGCCACGGCCGACGGCGGCAACACGTACAACGTGCTCGACGTCGTGCTCGCTCCGGGCGTCGCGCCGCCGGACGCCACGGTGGAGCGGAACTTCTACACGACGTCCTCGTGCGGGCTGTGCGGCAAGGCGAGCCTGGACGCCGTCCGGACGACGGTGACGTGGCCGATCGAGGACGACCCGTTCGGCATCGACCCGGCGACGCTCGCCGGGCTGCCCGACGAACTCCGGGCGGCGCAACGGGTCTTCGACCGTACGGGTGGCCTGCACGCGGCCGGGCTCTTCGACGCCGACGGGAAGCTGCTGTGCCTGCGCGAGGACGTCGGCCGGCACAACGCGGTGGACAAGGTGGTCGGCTGGGCGACCCGCGACGGCCGGCTGCCGCTGGCCGGGACGGCGCTGATGGTGAGCGGGCGGGCGTCGTTCGAGCTGGTGCAGAAGGCGGCGATGGCCGGGATTCCTTTGCTGGCGGCGGTTTCCGCGCCGTCGTCGCTGGCGGTGGACCTGGCCGCGGAACTGGGGCTGACGCTGGTGGGGTTCCTGCGCGGCACGTCGATGAACGTCTACACGCGACCCGACCGGCTGGGCCTTCAGCCGAGCTGAGCGAGCAGGGCGGCGACGGCGGGCGAGGGATCGCCCCGGTGCACGGCGGCGAGCTGCCACGGCGGCGGCCGGTCGAACCGCCGGACGGTGAGATCGGCGAACCGCGAGGCGGCCGACGCGGGCAGGACGCACGCGGCCAGCCCGGCCCGCACGAGCCCGGCGGCAACGGCGAGATCATCGACCTCGAGCGACCGCCGGCGACAGGGAAACGCCCGGTCGACGGCGTCGCGGATGGCCCAGCCCGGCGGGAAGTCCACGAGGGACAGCTCGGAGAGATCGGCCGGTGCGGAAGGCGAGCCGCCGGGTGCGGTGGCGAGGACGAGCTCTTCGCGGGGGAGCGGGGTAGTGACCAGATCGGTCGAACCGGCAGAAGGCACCACTTCCTGAGCGGCACCAACCGCGACCACCGTCAGCACCACGTCCACAGTGGACTCCGCGCAAAGCACCTCACCGGCCCGGACCTGCCGCACCTCCACCACCAACGCCGGATGCACGTGCCGCAATGCCGCCAGCACCCGATGCCACTCCGACAGCAACCCCGGGCACACCCCGAGCTGCACCCGGCCCGCCACCGGCGACACCGCCGCCCGCGCGCGGGCCACTGCCTCCAGGGCCGCCCGCGCGGCGGGCATGAACGCCTCGCCGGCGGGCGTCAGGACCACCCGGTGCGTCGTGCGGTGGAACAACGGCGTCCCGAGGTCCCGCTCCAACGCGCGGACCACTGTGGACACCGTCGACTGGACCGTCCGCAGCCGCTGGGCGGCCGCGGTGAAGCCGCCCTCCTCCGCGACCGCCACCACCACCGCCAGCTGGCGCAGCTCCATCACGACACCTCGTCCAGCGCGCCGGTCTTTTCGTCCAGGACATAGCCGCGGACGGCGTCCGTGTGGGGCAGGAACGGTGACGCCCGCAGCCGCGCGATGCACTGGCGGATGTCCTGGACCGGGTCGGTGAACGTCTCCGCCGCCCAGCCCGGCCGCATTCCCGTCGACGACTCCAGGCGCCGCGCGAGGTCCGTGTCGGTGAACGTGCGCATCCCGCAGTCCCGGTGGTGGATCAGCACGATCTCGCGCGTGCCCAGCAGGTGCTGGCTGACCGTCAGCGAACGGATCGCGTCGTCGGTCACCGCGCCGCCCGCGTTGCGGATCACGTGCGCGTCGCCCTCGCCGAGGCCGAGCAGCCGGTGGACGCTGAACCTCGCGTCCATGCACGCGAGCACCGCCAGCTTCAGCCGCGGCTTCGCGAGCATCACCCCAGCACCTCGCGGACCAGCGCCGCCGTCTCGCTCGGCGTCCGCCCGACGCGGATTCCGGCCGCCTCCAGCGCTTCCTTCTTCGCCGACGCGGTTCCGGCCGAGCCGGAGACGATCGCGCCCGCGTGGCCCATCGTCTTGCCCTCCGGTGCGGTGAACCCGGCGACGTACCCGACGACCGGCTTGGAAACATGAGTCCGCACGAACTCCGCGGCGCGTTCCTCGGCGTCGCCGCCGATCTCGCCGATCAGTACGATCAGGTCCGTCTCCGGGTCCTTTTCGAACGCTTCGACGGCGTCGATGTGCGTCGTCCCGATGATCGGGTCGCCGCCGATGCCGACGCACGTCGAAAACCCGATGTCGCGCAGCTCGTGCATGAGCTGGTAGGTCAGCGTGCCGGACTTCGACACCAGCCCGATCCGCCCCGGGCCGGTGATGTCGGCCGGGATGATCCCGGCGTTCGACTTCCCGGGGGAGATGATGCCCGGGCAGTTCGGCCCGATGATCCGGGTCCGCCCGCCCGCCGCGACCGCGTGCGCCCACAGCCGGGCCGTGTCGTGCACCGGGACGCCCTCGGTGATCACCACCGCGAGCCCGATCCCGGCGTCGACGGCTTCGACGACGGCGTCCTCGACGAACGGTGGCGGCACGAACAGCACGCAGACGTCGGCCGCGGCCGACGCGATCGACTCCGCGACACTGCCGAACACCGGCAGCGAACGACCGGAGATCTCCACGTGCTGCCCGGCTTTGCGCGGGTTCACCCCGCCGACGACGTTCGTGCCGGCGGCCAGCATCCGCCGGGTGTGCTTGGCGCCTTCGGAACCGGTGATGCCGGAGACGACGATCCGGCTGGTCTCGTCCAGGAAGATGGCCACGGCTCAGACCTCCGCGATCGCGAGCTTCGCCGCCTCGCGGGCGGCGTCGTCCATGGTGGCCACCACGGTGACCAGGGGGTGGGCGGCTTCGGCGAGGATCCGCCTGCCTTCGGCGACGTTGTTCCCGTCGAGCCGGACGACCAGGGGCTTGGTGGCGCGGGATCCGAGGATCTCCAGCGAGCGCACGATCCCGGTCGCGACGGCGTCGCACGCGGTGATCCCGCCGAAGACGTTGACGAACACGCTCCGCACCTGTGGGTCGCCCAGGATGACGGTCAGCCCGTTCACCATCACCTCGGCCGAGGCGCCGCCGCCGATGTCGAGGAAGTTCGCCGGCCCGCGCGCGCCCGCCTCCGCGGCGGCCGCCGCGACGACGTCCAAAGTGGACATCACCAGGCCGGCGCCGTTGCCGATCACGCCGATGTCGCCGTCGAGCTTGACGTAGTTGAGGCCCTTGGCCTGCGCTTCGCGTTCGAGAGGGTCGCCGTCCAGCGGGTCGTCGAAGGCGGCGAGACGGCGGAACGACGCGTTGTCATCCAAAGTGATCTTGCCGTCGAGCGCGACGATTCCCGTCGACGTGCTGGCCAGGGGATTGACCTCGACGAGCGTGCAGTCCTCGGCGACGAAGACGTCCCACAGCTTCTCGACGACGCCGGCGACCTCGCCGCGGACGTCGGCGGGGAACGCCGCGGCCACCGCGGCCGAGTCGACGCCGGCGAGCGGGTCGACCGGAACTCGCACCAGGGCGTCCGGCCGGGTCGCCGCGACCTCCTCGATCTCCATCCCGCCTTCGGTCGACGCCATCGCGAGGAACGTCCGCCCGGCGCGGTCGAGCAGGAACGAGACGTAGTACTCGTCGGTGATCTCGCTGGCCTCGGTCACCAGGACGCGGTGCACGGTGTGGCCCTTGATGTCCATGCCGAGGATGTCGTCGGCGGCCTGCTCGGCGTCGTCGGCTGTATGTACTACGCGGACGCCGCCCGCCTTGCCCCGTCCGCCCGTCTTCACCTGCGCCTTCACGACAACCGGGCCGCCGAGTTCGGCGGCCGCGGACCGGGCCGCGGCGGGATCGGCGGCGACCCGGCCACGGGGGACGGGAACGCCGTGCTTCTCGAAGAGATCTCGGGCTTCGTGTTCGAAGAGGTCCATGCGGGGGCGTCCTTTCCGCGGCGGTGCAGGGCAAGGAGGTCCGCCGTGTCCGGGGGTGCGGTGACGGTCCGCGGGGGCCGGATCGAGGCCCGGGAAAAACCCTGCGGATAGCCCTGGACACGGGCTGCTTGAAGAGTGACTATATGCCTACCCCATACGGTATGCAATCTACAGTCTGCCGCGAAGAGGCCGCTGACCTCGACGGACAGGGGGCGGCGGCGAGCGGACCGGAGTACGGAGCGCCGGACAAGAGAGATCCGGCGGCGGACCAGAGGAGTTGAGCAATGGCGCTGACCACGACCGGCACCACCGCGGGGGAGAGTGCCCGACCGACGATCGGCGCCGAGCCCGCGCCGGCCGGGATATCCGGCGGCCACCTGGTGGCGAAGGCGTTGAAGGCCGAAGGCGTCGACACGATCTTCACGCTCTGCGGCGGTCACATCATCGACATCTACGACGGCTGCGTCGACGAAGGCATCGAGGTCATCGACGTCCGCCACGAGCAGGTCGCGGCGCACGCGGCCGACGGCTACGCGCGGATCACCGGCAAGCCCGGCTGCGCGGTCGTCACCGCCGGCCCCGGCACCACCGACGCCGTCACCGGCGTCGCGAACGCCCTGCGCGCGGAAAGCCCGATGCTGCTCATCGGCGGCCAGGGCGCGCTGACCCAGCACAAGATGGGGTCCCTGCAAGACCTCCCGCACGTGGACATGATGACGCCGATCACGAAGTTCGCCGCCACTGTCCCGCACACCGCGCGCGTGGCCGACCTCGTCTCGATGGCGTTCCGCGAGGCCTACGCGGGCGCGCCCGGCCCGTCGTTCCTCGAGATCCCGCGTGACGTCCTCGACGCGCGGGTTCCCCTCGATCAGGCCCGGATCCCGGAAGCCGGCCGCTACCGCGCGTCGACGAAGAACGCCGGCGACCCCGCCGACATCGACAAGCTCGCCGACCTGCTGGTGCACGCGAAAAAGCCGGCCATCCTGCTCGGCAGCCAGGTCTGGACGACCCGCGCCACCGAGCCGGCCGTCGACCTGGTGCGCACGCTGAACATCCCGGCGTACATGAACGGCGCCGGCCGCGGCACACTGCCGCCGGGCGACCCGCACCACTTCCAGCTCTCGCGCCGCTACGCCTTCGACAACGCCGACGTCATCATCATCGTCGGGACCCCGTTCGACTTCCGGATGGGCTACGGCAAGCGGCTGTCGAAGGACGCCACCGTCGTGCAGATCGACCTCGACTACCGCACGGTCGGCAAGAACCGCGACGTCGACCTCGGCATCGTCGGCGACGCCGGGCAGGTCCTGGCCGCGGTCGCCGAGGCCGCGTCCGGGCGCGCCGACAACGGCGCGGTCGGCCGCAAGGCCTGGCTCGAAGAGCTACAGGCCGTCGAGGAGAAGGCGAAGCAGAAGCGGCTGCCGCTGCAGCACTCCGACGCGAGCCCGATCCACCCGTACCGGTTGGTCCACGAGATCAACGAGTTCCTCACCGAGGACTCGATCTACATCGGCGACGGCGGCGACATCGTCACCTTCTCCGGCCAGGTCGTGCAGCCCAAGTCGCCCGGCCACTGGATGGACCCCGGTCCACTCGGGACACTCGGCGTCGGCATCCCGTTCGTCCTGGCCGCCAAGCATGCCCGCCCCGACAAGGAAGTCGTCGCGCTCTTCGGTGACGGCGCCTTCAGCCTCACCGGCTGGGACTTCGAGACGCTGGTGCGGTTCAACCTGCCGTTCGTCGGGATCGTCGGCAACAACTCGTCGATGAACCAGATCCGCTACGGCCAGGCCGCGAAGTACGGCCTGCCGCGTGAGCGCGTCGGCAACACCCTCGGCGACGTCCGCTACGACGAGTTCGCCCGGATGCTCGGCGGCTACGGCGAAGAGGTCCGCGACCCGGCCGACATCGCGCCGGCGCTGCAGCGGGCCCGCGAGTCGGGCAAGCCGTCGCTGATCAACGTCTGGGTCGACCCCGACGTGTACGCCCCCGGAACCATGAACCAGACCATGTACAAGTGAGCGGAGGCCACATGGGTAAGGCACTGGAGGGCGTGCGCGTCCTCGACATGACGCACGTGCAGTCCGGACCGTCGTCGACGCAGCTGCTGGCCTGGCTCGGCGCGGACGTGATCAAGCTCGAGACCCCCGGCCGGGGCGACATCACCCGCGGCCAGCTGCGCGACCTGCCCGGCGTCGACAGCCTCTACTTCACGATGCTGAACTCCAACAAGCGCAGCATCACGCTCAACATGAAGAGCGCCGAGGGCAAGGAAGTCTTCGAGAAGCTCGTGTCCGGAGTGGACATCCTGGTCGAGAACTTCGGCCCCGGCGTCGTCGACCGGTTCGGCTACCCCTGGGACAAGCTCTCCGCGCTCAACCCGCGGCTGATCTACGCCTCCATCAAGGGGTTCGGCCCCGGCCGCTACGCGGACTTCAAGGCCTACGAGGTGATCGCGCAGGCCATGGGCGGCGCGATGAGCACGACCGGCTTCGAGGACGGGCCGCCGACCGCGACCGGCGCGCAGATCGGCGACTCCGGCACCGGCATCCACCTGGTGGCCGCCATCCTCGCCGCCCTGTTCCAGCGGACCTCCACCGGCCGCGGCCAGCGCGTCCAGGTCGCCATGCAGGACGCCGTGCTCAACCTCTGCCGGGTGAAGCTGCGCGACCAGCAGCGCCTCACCCACGGCCCGCTCGGCGAATACCCGAACGACCAGTTCGGCGACGAGGTCCCACGCTCGGGCAACGCCTCCGGCGGCGGCCAGCCCGGCTGGGCGGTCAAGTGCGCGCCCGGCGGGCCGAACGACTACATCTACGTGATCGTCCAGCCACCCGGGTGGGCCCCGCTCGCCCGGCTGATCGGCAAGGAGGAGCTGGCCGAGGACCCGGCCTGGGCCACTCCCGAAGTCCGGCTGTCCAAACTGGACAAGATGTTCGCGCTCGTGGAGGAGTGGACCGAGAAGCACACCAAGTGGGAAGTGATGGAGAAGCTCAACGCCTGCAACATCCCGTGCGGCCCGATCCTGTCCACCAAGGAACTGATCGAGGACGACACCCTGGCCGAGCTCGGCTCAGTCGTCGAGGTGGCGCACCCGGAGCGCGGCAGCTTCAAGACCGTCGGATGCCCGCTCAAGCTGTCCGACTCACCGGTCGAGATCGAACGGCCGCCGCTGCTGGGCGAGCACAACGACGAAGTGCTGGCCGAGCTCGGCTACGGCGAGGCGGAGCTCGAGAAGTTCCGCGCGGCGGGGGTGATCTGAGTGGCGGATCGCGCGGCGGTCGAGAAGATCCTCGACCAGGCGGCCGCCGAGGGCCGGTCTTCGCTGACCGCGCCCGAGGGGCGTGCGGTTTGTGAGGCCTACGGGATCCCGACGCCGGCCGAGCGGCTGGCGGCCACCGCCGAGGAGGCCGTGGCCCACGCCGAAGAGATCGGCCTGCCGGTCGTGCTCAAGATCGTCTCGCCGGACATCCTGCACAAGACCGAGGCCGGCGGCGTGCTCGTCGGCCTGAGGGACGCCGAAGCGGTGAAGGCGGGCTTCACGAAGATCGTCGACAACGCGAAGGCGTACGACGCCGACGCGCGGATCCTCGGCGTCCAGGTGCAGCAGATGCTCACCGAGGGCCAGGAAGTGATCATCGGCTCGGTCACCGACCGGACCTTCGGCAAGATCGTCGCGTTCGGCCTCGGCGGCGTGCTGGTGGAGGTGCTCAAGGACGTCACCTTCCGGCTCGCGCCGACGAGCACCGAGGAAGCGCTGTCGATGATCGACGGCATCCAGGCCGCGGAGATCCTCCGGGGTGTGCGCGGCGCCGAGCCGGTCGACCGAGACGCGCTCGCCGCCGTGATCACCGGGCTCGGGCAGCTGGTCGCCGACTTCCCGCAGCTGTCCGAAGTGGACCTCAACCCGGTCCTCGCGACACCGTCCGGAGCCACCGCGGTGGACGTGCGGATCCTGGTCGACCCGGACGCGGCGAAGGAACCCTTCCGGTTCACCCAGGAGGAGATCCTCGCCTCGATGAACCGGATCATGAAGCCGGCGTCGATCGCGGTGATCGGTGCGTCGGCCGAGGCCGGCAAGATCGGCAACTCGGTGATGAAGAACCTGGTCAACGGCGGTTACGCGGGGGAGATCCACCCGATCAACCCGAAGGCCACCGAGATCCTCGACCGCAAGGCGTACGCCAGCATCACCGACGTACCCGGCGACGTCGACGTCGCGGTCTTCGCCATCCCGGCGAAGTTCGTCCCCGCGGCGCTGGAAGAGGTCGGCAAGAAGGGCGCGGCCGGTGCGATCCTCATCCCGTCCGGCTTCGGCGAGACCGGCAACATCGAGCTGCAGGACGAGGTCGTCGCGATCGCGCGCAAGCACGGCGTGCGCATCCTCGGGCCCAACATCTACGGCTACTACTACACGCCGGAGAACCTGTCGGCGACGTTTTGCACCCCGTACGACGTCAAAGGCGGCGTCGCCCTGTCGTCGCAGAGCGGCGGGATCGGGATGGCGATCCTCGGGTTCAGCCGCTCGGCGAAGATGGGCGTGTCCTCGATCGTCGGCGTAGGGAACAAGGCCGACATCGACGAGGACGACCTGCTCACCTTTTTCGAGCAGGACGACAACACGCAGCTCGTCGCGATGCACCTCGAAGACCTCAAGGACGGCCGGTCGTTCGCCGAGACGGCGAAGCGCGTCTCGAAGCGCAAGCCGGTCGTGGTGCTCAAGGCCGGGCGGACGTCGCAGGGTGCCAAGGCGGCCAGTTCGCACACGGGCGCGCTGGCCGGCGACGACAAGGTGTACGACGACATCCTCCGGCAGAGCGGCGTGATCCGGGCGCCCGGGCTGAATGACATGCTCGAGTACGCCCGCGGCATCCCGCTGCTGCCCACGCCGCAGGGCGAGAACGTCGTCATCATCACCGGCGCCGGCGGCTCGGGCGTGCTGCTCTCGGACGCCTGCGTCGACAACGGGCTGGACCTCATGGAGATCCCGCCGGACCTCGACACGGCGTTCCGGAAGTTCATCCCGCCCTTCGGCGCGGCCGGCAACCCGGTGGACATCACCGGCGGCGAGCCGCCCTCGACCTACCGCAACACGATCGCGCTGGGCCTCGAGGACGACCGCATCCACGCCCTGATCCTGGGCTACTGGCACACCATCGTCACCCCGCCGATGGTGTTCGCGGAGCTCGTCTCGGAAGTGGTCGAGGAGTACCGCGCGAAGGGCATCCACAAGCCCGTCGTCGCGTCGCTCTCCGGTGACGTCGAAGTCGAGGAGGCGAGCACCTACCTCTACGACCACGGCGTCGTCGCCTATCCCTACACGACCGAGAAGCCCGTCGCGGTGCTCGGCGCGAAGTACCGCTGGGCGCGGGCCGCGGGCCTGCTCTGAGCGTCCTCCACAGGGGCTGGCTCACTGAAGGAGAAAGGACGAAGATCCACCGCACGACGGCAACAGAGGGACACGAGTCAACGGTGACGAAAGAGAACTCTTATGACCGCAGCGACTTACCAGGAGATCGTTGACGAGAACGGACGGGTCTACCGAGTAGGCGAGACACCTCAGGACATCATGGGGCGCTCGCGAAGCTGGATGGTGTGGCTGCCCTGGATCGCCATGATGGCGGTCAGTGTCTTCGAATACGGCTGGGGCGCTGTCGAAGGCACGTTGGAAGACAAGTACGGCTGGTCGCTGAGCGACGCCTTCTGGCTGGCCAGCATCTGGGCCGTCTTCCAGGCCGGGGTGGCGTTCCCGGCCGGGCGGTTGCGGGAGAAGAACATCGTGTCGGCCAAGACGGCCATGCTGGCCGGAGCGGTGTGCAGCGGCATCGGCTACTTCACGATCTCGCACAGCGGCAACCTGGCGGTGGCGTTCGTCGGGTACTCCGTGCTCGGCGGCACCGGCGCCGGGCTGGTCTACGCCACCTGCATCAACATGGTCGGGAAGTGGTACCCCGAGAAACGGGGTGCGAGGACGGGCTTCGTCAACGGCGGGTTCGCCTACGGCGCCGTCCCGTTCATCTACATCTTCGCCGCGTTCCTGACCCCGACCAACTACACGGTGATCCTCGACATCATCGGCGTCTACATGCTGCTGGTCGTCGGGGTCTGCGGGTTCCTGTTCAAGGACCCGCCGAAGAGCTGGTGGCCGCAGGAGGTCGACCCGAAGAACTGGGCCGCGAACCGGCGGACCAAGAGCGGCGGCCTGGCCAAGAACCCGCCCGCGGTGAAGCAGTTCTCCCCGATGGAGGCGATCCGGACCGGCATGCTCCCGCTGATGTGGGTGTGCCTGGTGATCATCGGCGGGGTTTCGCTGTTCGGCATCAACTTCCAGGTGCCCTTCGCCAAGGAAAGCGGTTTCGGGGCGTTCGTCGCGGCGTCGTCGGCGGGCGTGCTCTCGATCGTCAACGGCACCGGGCGTGCGGTCGTCGGCTGGGTGTCGGACCGGATCGGCCGGCGGCAGACGCTCACCATCGTCCTGGTGATCGCCGGTGGCGCGCAGTTCGGCGTGATGTACGCCGGGAACACGCACAACCTGTTCCTGTTCATGGTGTTCGCGTTCCTGACCGGGTTCGGCGGCGGGGCCTTCTACCCGCTGTTCGCCGCGCTGGTGCCGGACTACTTCGGCGAGAACAACAACGCGTCGAACTACGGCCTGGTCTACAGCGCGAAACTGATCGGTGGTGTCGGCGGCGGCGGGCTCGCCGCGGGGGTCATCAGCGCGTGGGGCTACACCGGCGCGTACGTGCTCGCCGGGTGCATCGCGCTCCTGTCCGCGGTGCTGACGCTCTTCCTGCGCCAGCCTAAGCGGACGCGCCACCAGCTCGCCGAAACCGAGCTGGTGGCGCGGCCTTCCGCCACTGCGGGCGGCTAACCCCTCTCTGGGGGGGTCCGGGGGGCTTGCCCCCCGGGGTCTGGGGCTCGGCCCCAGAAGGCGGAGCGTGCTCCCCGGTCCTGCCGAAATCAGGATCGGGGAGCCTCCGGACGTTCGTGGTAGGCCTGGCGGGTCCGTTCGGTGTGCTTGCCCATGATCTTCTCGGCCATCTCCGCGTCTTCCGTGGCGATGGCGGTGATCAGTTCCTCGTGTTCGTGCCAGGCGTCCTGGCCGCGGGGCCGGGCGATCGGCGTGTAGTACCAGCGGACCCGGCGGTCGACCAGGCCGATCAGCTCCGCCAGTACGGCGTTCCCCGACAGCTGGGTGATAAACGCGTGCAGGGCGGCGTTGGCGGCCACCAGGCCTTCGGTGTCTTCGGCTTCGAGGGCGTCGACCCCGACTTTCTGGAGTTCCCAGAGCCGGTCGACGTCCGCCGGGGTGGCGTGCTGGGCGGCGAGCTTCGCCGAGTGCGTCTCCAGCACGCTGCGGACGCTCAGCAGCTGGTCGGCCTCTTCGTCGGTCGGCAGGTGCACGAACGCGCCTTGCGCCGGGCGGAGGTCGACCCAGCCTTCGCTCTGCAGGCGCTGCAGGGCTTCGCGGACGGGCTGCCGGCTGACGCCGAGGTATTCGGCCAGGTCGGCTTCGACCAGGTGCTGCCCGGGCTCGAGCGTGCGGTTGATGATCAGCTCGGCGAGGGCCTCGTAGACGACCTGGCGCAGGGGGGCGGGCCGCTCGACGCGCTTGGCGGCGGTCGAGCTGAGCGAGCCCTTGGCCGTGCGGCGGCCGGACGGGCCGCGGTCGTGGAGCGGGGAAGCGGGCTGGCTCACGGGACACCTCGGAAGGGAGAGGAACGCGAAGATCTCTGATCAGGATACAGGTTTTGGTATGCAAAATCCCAGAATCTCACCCTGTCGGGAGTTTCACGCACTCTCCGGTCGCCAAAACCTGGTCTCGGCGGTGGATCCAGGATACTGTATGCAATTACGTGCTGGACCGAAGTGGGAGGCACAACATGAAGGTGGCTGTTCTCGGGGCCGGGGCGATCGGTGCCTACGTCGGGGCCGCGCTGCACCGCGGCGGGACCGAAGTGCACCTGATCGCCCGGAGGGCCCACCTCGCCGCGATGCGCGAGCACGGCGTCCGCGTGCTCAGCCCGCGCGGCGACTTCACCGCACACCCGCACGTCACGGACGACCCGGCCGAAGTCGGCCCGGTCGACTTCGTCTTCCTCGGCCTGAAGGCCAACTCCTACGCCTCGTGCGAACCGCTCTTGGCCCCGCTGCTCGGCCCGGACACCGCAATCGTGGCCGCACAGAACGGCATCCCGTGGTGGTACTTCCACGGCCTGACGGGACATCCGCTCGAAGGGCACCGCGTCGAGACCGTGGACCCGGGTGGCTCGGTGACCGCCGTGCTCGAGCTGCGGCGCGCGATCGGCTGCGTCGTCTACTGCTCCACGGTCATCGAAGAACCGGGCGTGATCCGGCACCTCGAAGGCACCCGGTTCTCCCTCGGCGAGCCGGACGGCGAGATCTCCGCGCGGTGCAAGGTGCTCAGCGCGGCGATGATCGCCGGCGGGCTCAAGGCGCCGGTCGAACCCGAGCTGCGCAACGACATCTGGGTCAAGCTGATGGGCAACGTCGCCTTCAACCCGCTCTCGGCGCTGACCCGGGCGACCATGGCGCAGATGTGCGAGCACGACGACACGCGCGCGCTCGTGGCCACGATGATGACCGAAGCCCTCGCCATCGCCCGCGCGGCCGGCAGCGACCCGGGCGTCTCGGTCGAGAAGCGCATCGACGGCGCCTGGCGCGTCGGCCACCACAAGACGTCGATGCTGCAGGACCTCGAAGCGGGCAAGCCCCTCGAGATCGACGCGATCATCGGCGCGGTCGTGGAGCTGGCCGGCCTCACCGGCGTGCCCGCGCCGGCGCTGCGGCACGTCCACGCCGCCATCTCGCTGCTCGACCACACCAGCAACCCGCCCGTCCCCGTCGGGGCGCACTGAACCGGAGGTGCCCGTGAAGCGCAAGAAGACCGAGCCGTACATCCGGCTCACCCAGCCCCTGGTGCGCGACTCCGGCGTGCTGCGGCCGGCGACCTGGGAGGAGGCTCTCGACCGGGCCGCCGCCGGGATCCGCCGCACGCTCGACAGCAAGGGCCCCGAGGCGTTCGGGATGTTCTCGTGCGCCCGGGCGACCAACGAGATGAACTTCGTCGCCCAGAAGTTCACCCGCGCGGTGATCGGCACGAACAACGTCGACTCGTGCAACCGCACCTGTCACGCGCCGAGCGTCGCCGGGCTGGCGCGCGTGTTCGACAGCGGCGGCGGGACGTCGTCCTACCAGGAGATCGAGGACGCCGACGTCATCGTGATCTGGGGCGGCAATCCGCGCGAGGCGCACCCGATCTTCTTCCACCATGTGCTCAAAGCCGTCCACCGGGGAGCGAAGCTCTTCGTCGTCGACCCGCGCCGGACCAGCACCGGGAGCTGGGCGCACCGCCAGCTGCAGCTCGAAGTCGGCACCGACATCCCGCTGGCCCACGCCATCGCGCGCGAGATCATCCACTCCGGGCTGGCGAACACGACGTTCATCGAGCGCGCCACCGAGGGCTTCGCCGAGTTCGCCGCATCGGTCGAACCGTGGACCCTGGAGGTCGCGGAGAAGACCACCGGCGTCCCGGCCGAGCTGATCAAGGAGCTCGCGCACACCTACGCCCGCGCCGACCGCGGGCAGATGTCGTGGACCCTCGGCATCACCGAGCACCACAACGGCACCGACAACGTCCTCTCGCTGATCAACCTCGCGCTGCTGGCCGGTCAGGTCGGCCGCTACGGCGCCGGGCTGAACCCGCTGCGCGGGCAGAACAACGTCCAGGGCGGCGGCGACATGGGCGCCATCCCGGACCGCATGCCGGGTTTCCAGGATGTCCTCGACGCGGATGTCCGGGCCAAGTTCGACGCCGCGTGGGGCTCGTCGATCCCGCCGTACAAGGGCCTCAACCTCACGCAGATGCTCGACGCGATGGACCGCGGCGACCTGACCTGCGTGTACATCATCGGCGAGAACCCGGTCCAGTCCGAAGCGGACTGCGAGCACACGATCAAGCGACTGTCCAACGTGGATCACCTGATCGTTCAGGACATCTTCCTCACCAAGACCGCGCAGCTGGCCGACGTCGTGCTGCCCGCGTCGGCGGCCTGGTGCGAGAGCGACGGCACCTTCACCAACTCCGAACGCCGGGTCCAGCGCGTCCGCAAGGCCCTCGAACCGCCCGACGGCGCGCGCGACGACATCGAGCTGCTGGCGGAGCTGGCCCGCCGGCTCGGCCACGACTGGCGCTACACCGGCGGCGAGGAGGTCTGGGACGAGCTGCGTTCGCTGTCGCCGATGCACGCCGGGATGTCCTACACGCGCCTCGAAGAGCTCGGCGGCATCCAGTGGCCGTGCTACTCCGAAGACACCCTCGAACCGACGTTCCTGCACGGCCGCCTGTGGGCCGACGACCCCGCCGAGCGCGGCCGCCCGGCGCCGTTCACCGTGCTCGAGCACAGCCCGCCGGTCGACCTGCTCACCGAGGAGTTCCCGATCCGGCTGACCACCGGGCGGCGGCTGGATTCCTACAACACGGGCGTCCAGTCGGGCGGGTTCTCGTCCCCGATGCGGCAGGGCGAGACGCTCGACCTCTGCCCGGAGGACGCGCGGTCGCTGGGCGTCGAACCCGACGAGCTGGTCCGGATCTCCTCGCGGCGCGGGGAAATCGTCGCGCCGGTCCGGCTCGACACCGGGCTGAAGCCGGGGCTGGCGTTCATGACCTTCCACTTCCCGGACGAGGTGGACGTCAACGTCATCACCATCGAGGCGACCTGCCCGATCGCCGGGACCGCCGAGTACAAAGCCGCGGCGATCCGCGTCGAGAAGCTGCCGGCGGAGGTCTGAGGTGGACCTCAAGCTCCTCGACGCCGTCGCCACCAGCGAGGAACGGGACGCTGTCGCCGGGTTCGCCGGTGGCGGCCGCGACCTGCTGCTGCCCGCCCTGCACGCGGTCAACGACCGGGTCGGCTGGATCAGCCAGGGCGCGCTCAACCTCATCTGCGAGACGCTGCACGTGCCGCCCGCCGACGCGTACGGCGTGGCGAGCTTCTACTCGCTGTTCGCGCTGGAGGAGCGGCCGGAACGGGTGGTGCACGTGTGCACCGACCTGGCCTGCCGGCTCAAGGGCGCGGACACCGTGTGCGACGTCCTCACCGAGCACGTCGGCGCCGCGGGGAAGGCGCGCGCCGGGGTCACGTGGCTGCGCAGCCCGTGCCTCGGCGTCTGCGAACGAGCCCCCGCGGCGCTGACGTTCCAAGCCGGCGACCCGGCCACCACCGAGCTGCTCGCCCCGGCGACCGGCGCTTCGGCCGTGCTGGCGGCGGGGCGGGAACCCGCGGGCGAGGGCTCGCCACCGGTGATCCACCAGCAGGACGGCCTGCGGCTGCTGCGCCGGGTCGGCGTGGTCGATCCGTCCAGTTTGGACGGCTACCGCGCGGCCGGCGGCTACGCGGCACTGCGGAACGCCCTGCGCATGGGCGAGGCCGCGGTGATCCGCGAGGTGACCGACTCGGGGCTGCTCGGCCGCGGCGGGGCGGCGTTCCCGACCGGGCGCAAGTGGGCCGCGACGGCCGCCCAGCCCGCTGGTCCGCACTACCTGGTGTGCAACGCCGACGAGAGCGAGCCCGGCACGTTCAAGGACCGGGTGCTGCTCGAAGGCGACCCGTTCGCGCTGGTGGAGTCGATGACGATCGCCGCGTTCGCGATCGGCGCCCGGCAGGGCTACGTCTACCTGCGCGGCGAGTACCCGCGAGCCCTGCGGCTGCTGCGCAACGCGCTGGAGGTCTGCCGGGAACGCGGGTTCCTCGGCGTGGACATCATGGGACACCGGGGGTTCTCGTTCGACATCGAGATCCGGCGCGGCGCGGGTGCCTACATCTGCGGCGAGGAGACCGCGATCTTCAACTCGATCGAGGGCTTCCGCGGCGAGCCCCGCACGAAGCCGCCGTTCCCGGTCGAAAAGGGGCTGTTCGGCAAGCCGACCGTCGTCAACAACGTCGAGACGCTGGTGAACGTGCCGCTGATCCTCACCGAGGGCGCGGCCGCGTACCGTTCCCTCGGCACGGAGGCCTCGGCCGGGCCGAAGCTGTTCTGCCTGTCCGGGAACGTCGAACGCTCCGGCGTCTACGAAGTGCCGTTCGGCACGACGCTGCGTTCGCTTCTCACCATGGCCGGGGGAGTACCCGAGGGCCGGTCGCTGCGCGCGATCCTGCTGGGTGGCGCGGCGGGCGGGTTCGTCCGGCCGGACGAGCTGGATCTGCCGCTCACGTTCGAGGACGCGCGGGCGGCGAAGACGACGCTGGGGTCCGGTGTCGTGCTGGTGCTCGACGACCTGGCCGACCTCGGCGGGTTCCTGCTGCGGATCGCGTCGTTCTTCCGCGACGAGTCGTGCGGGCAGTGCGTCCCGTGCCGGATCGGGACCGTGCGGCAGGAGGAAGCGATCCAGCGCGTCCTGACGGCCGGGTCGGACGAACGGCCGCTGCTGCGCGAAGTCGGGCAAGTGATGCGGGACTCGTCGATCTGCGGGCTCGGCCAGACCGCGTGGAACGCCATCGAGTCCGCGATCGACCGGTTGGGAGTACTGCAATGACCATTGTGGACATCGGGATCCCGCGGCGGCTGGTCGAGTTCACTGTGGACGGTTCGACGGTTCGCGTGCCGGAGGGCTCGACGATCCTCGACGCGTGCACGGCGGCGGGCAAGGAGATCCCGACGCTGTGCTACGGCGACACCCTGGAACCGGCGAACGCCTGCCGCGTCTGCATGGTGGAGGTCGAGGGATCGCGGACGCTGGTGCCGTCGTGCTCGCGCAAGGCCGAGCCGGGCATGGTGGTGCACACGGACTCGGAGCGGACGCGGACCAGCCGCAAGGTGGTCCTGGAGCTGCTGGCGTCCGCGACGGATCTGTCGACGACCCCGGATGTCGATCGCTGGATGGCTTCGGCGGGCGCGGATCCGGATCGCTTCGGCCCGGACGCCGCGACCGTGGCGCAACCGGCCCTGGTGGACAACGAGCTGTACGTCCGGGACTACGCGAAGTGCATCCTCTGCTACAAGTGCGTCGACGCGTGCGGCGACCAGTGGCAGAACTCGTTCGCGATCAGCGTGGCGGGCCGCGGGTTCGACGCGCGGATCTCGACGGAGTTCTCGAACCCGTTGCCCGACAGTGCCTGCGTGTACTGCGGCAACTGCGTCGAGGTCTGCCCGACCGGGGCGCTCAGCTTCAAACGCGAGTACGACAAGCGCGAGGACGGCACCTGGGACGAGTCCCGCCAGACGGCGACGACGACCGTGTGCACGTTCTGCGGGGTCGGCTGCAACCTGACGCTGCACGTCCAGGACAACGAGATCGTCAAGGTGACGTCACCGCACGAAAGCTCGGTGACGCACGGGAACTTGTGCATCAAGGGCCGCTTCGGCTGGCAGCACGTCCAGAACCGCTAGTGCCGCGAGTTGCCAGGTACTTGACGTTCGGGCCGCTGGAGCCGGCGAGCTCGCCGAGCCCGCGCCAGGCCGGGCAGCCCGCACCAAACGTCTTGAATGAGTCATACAGGTCTTCGGAGGTCCTGAATGACTCATTCAAGACGTTCGCACTTGCCCGCCGAGCTGTCACCGAAGCTTGGACGCGCGACACCAGCGGCACGTTCGCGCGAAGGCGCCGTGGCTCGACGAGCCACGGCGCCTTCGTCGTCCAGCCGTTGACCGCGACGCAGGTCAGCAGCTATTCTCGATATGCGAAAGAAAAATTCCGGATAGTGAAATTCGAGGTCGCGATGCCAGACGAGGGGCACTCCCTGCCGTACGCCGCCAACCTGTCGATCCTGTTCAAGGAGATCCCGCTCCTCGAGCGCGCGGCCGCCGCTCGGGACGCCGGGTTCACCGACGTCGAGTACTGGTGGCCGTTCGACACCGCCGTTCCCGCGCGCGATGAGGTGGATGCCTTCGTGCGGAGCCTGGACGGCGTCCGGCTGCGCGGGCTGAACTTCTTCGCCGGCGACATGGCGGCGGGGGAGCGGGGACTCGTGTCGTGGATCGGCCGTGAGGCCGAGTTCGCCGACAGCCTCGGCGTCGCGCTCGGGATCGCCGAACGCACCGGCTGCCGCAGCTTCAACGCGCTCTACGGCAACCGGCTCGACGGCGAAGAGGCGGCCAAGCAGGACGACCTGGCGCTGGTCCACCTCGCGACGGCCGCGGAGGCCGCCGCGAAGATCGGGGCGCAGCTGGTCCTCGAACCGCTCTCCGGCGCGGACCGCTATCCGCTCAAGACCGCCGCGGACGCCGTGGCCGTGCTCGACGACCTCGGGCGCGGCAACGTGCGGCTGCTGGCCGACCTGTACCACCTGGCAGTCAACGGCGACGACCTGGACGCACTGGCGACGCAGCACATCTCCCGGATCGGGCACGTGCAGATCGCCGACGCGCCCGGGCGCCACCAGCCCGGCACCGGCTCGCTGGACATCGGCGGGCACCTCGCGAAGCTGCAGAACGCGGGCTACGACGGGTTCGTCGGGATCGAGTACGTCCCGGAGCCCGACACCGTCACATCGCTGGCCTGGCTGCCGAAAACCCGAAGGGGACGAGCATGAAACTGGGATTCATCGGACTCGGCGTGATGGGCGCCCCGATGGCCGCGCACCTGGTCGCGGCCGGGCACGACGTCAGCGGCTACGACGTCAACGCCGCGGCCGGCGAGAAACTGGCGGCCGCCGGCGGGCGGGCCGCGAGCAGCGTCGCGGACGCGGTGGCCGGGGCGGACGTCGTGGTCACGATGCTGCCGAACCACCCGCAGGTCGAGGAGGTCGTGCTGGCCTCGGGCGGCGTGCTGGAGACCGCGGAGCCGGGCACGCTGCTGATCGACATGAGCACCATCCGGCCCGAGACGTCGATCGCGGTCGCGGAAGCCGCGCGGGACAAGAAGATCCGCGTCCTCGACGCTCCCGTGTCCGGCGGGCAGGCCGGCGCCGAGCAGGCGTCGCTGTCCATCATGGTCGGCGGCTCCGAAGACGACTTCGAGGCCGGGAAGCCCGTACTGGAAGCGCTCGGCAAGACGATCGTGCACGTCGGCCCGCACGGCGCCGGCCAGGTCGTCAAGGCCGCCAACCAGCTCGTCGTGGGCGGCATCTACGGCCTGGTCGCCGAGGCGATCGTGCTGCTCGAAGCGTCCGGTGTGGACGCTGCCACGGGACTCGACGTGCTCGCCGGGGGACTGGCCGGCAGCCGGATCCTGGAGCTCAAGCGCAAGTCCATGGTGGAGCGCCAGTTCGCGCCCGGGTTCCGGATCGACCTGCACCACAAGGACATGGGGATCGCGCTGGCCGCCGCCCGGCAGGCGGACGTCGCGCTGCCGCTCACCGGGCTGGTCGCCCAGCTCGTCGCCGCCGGCCGCGCCATGGGCCACGGCTCCCTGGACCACTCGGCCTTGCTGAAGGTCGTCGAACAGTTGTCGGGCCGCGTCCCGGCGGAGGTGTGACATGCCCAGAATCCCCGCCATGCAAGCGGTCGTCGACGTCCTGGAGAGCGAAGGCGTCGACACCGTCTTCGGCTGCCCCGGCGCCGCGATCCTCCCGCTGTATAACGCCCTACAAGGCCGGGCGATCGGGCACCTGATCGTCCGCCA
Source organism: Amycolatopsis ponsaeliensis (assembly GCF_030182635.1). Classification (NCBI taxonomy): domain Bacteria; kingdom Bacillati; phylum Actinomycetota; class Actinomycetes; order Pseudonocardiales; family Pseudonocardiaceae; genus Amycolatopsis; species Amycolatopsis ponsaeliensis. The sequence goes on along the minus strand of NZ_JAPZLD010000068.1, from coordinate 1,580 downwards.
CGAAGAGGGCGCGACGCACATGGCCGACGGCTGGGCCCGGACGAACGGGAACGTCGGCGTCGCGATCGGCACGTCCGGCCCGGCCGGGACGAACATGATCACCGGGCTCTACACCGCGCACGCGGACTCGATCCCGATGATCTGCATCACCGGCCAGGCGGCGACGAACAAGCTGCACCAGGAAGCCTTCCAGGCGGTCGACATCGTGGAGATCGCCAAGCCGGTGACGAAGTGGGCGGTGCAGGTCAAGGAGGCCGCGCAGCTGCCGTGGATCTTCCGCGAAGCCTTCCGGGTCGCCCGCTCGGGCCGCCCCGGACCGGTGCTGATCGACCTCCCGATCGACGTCCAGAAGCAGGACATCGAATGGGACTCCTCGATCGACTCGCCGCTGCCGGTGACGGCCGTGAAGCCCGCGTCCGCGCGGGTCGAGCGGGCCCTCGAGATGCTCCTCCAAGCCGAACGTCCGCTGATCCTCGCGGGCGGCGGGGTCGTCCTCGGCGAGGCGAGCGAGCAGCTGCGGGCCGCGGCCGAGCGCCTGGACGTCCCGGTGCAGGTGACGCTGATGGGCAAGGGCAGCTTCCCCGAGGACCACGAGCTGTTCGCCGGGATGGCCGGCATCCAGACGTCGCAGCGCTGGGCGAACGCGGCGTTCCTGGAGGCGGACCTGGTGCTGGCCCTGGGCGCGCGGTTCGGCGACCGGCACACCGGCGAGCTGTCGGTGTACCGCGGCGACCGGAAGTTCATCCACGTCGACATCGAACCCACCCAGCTGGGCAAGGTGTTCGGGCCGGACCTCGGGATCGTCTCGGACACGCGTGAGTTCCTGGACGCGCTGCTGGCCGCCTTGGAGAAGCGCGAAATTTCCCGGAGGCGCGACTGGGTCGGCCGGATCGCGGAGCTGAAGGAAGCGCTTCCCCGCCGCGACGACTTCGACAGCCTGCCGATCAAGGCGCCGCGGGTCTTCAAGGAGATCAACGAAACCTTCGGCGAGGACACGTACTTCGTCACCGCGATCGGGCTCTACCAGATCTGGTCGGGCCAGTTCCAGAAGGCGCACAAGCCGCGTCACTACCAGGTCTGCGGCCAGGCCGGGCCGCTCGGCTGGGAGATCCCGGCCGCGATCGGCGTCAAGAAGGCGCGGCCGGAGGCCGAAGTCGTCGGTGTGGTCGGCGACTACTCGTTCCAGTTCCTCGTCGAGGAGCTGGCGGTGGCCGCCCAGTACGACGTCGGGTTCGTGCTGATCATGCTCAACAACGAATACCTCGGCCTGATCCGCCAGGCCGAGACCGGCTACGACATGAACTTCGAGGTCGACATCCACTACGACTCGAACGGCACGGACAACGTCAAGATCATGGAGGCCTACGGCTGCTCGGGCACCCGCGTGCACGAGCCGGCCGAGATCCGGACGTCGCTGGAGTGGGCCCGCAAGGAGGCCGAGCGGACCAGCCGGCCGGTCCTGGTGGAGATCATGATCGAACGCGAGGGCAACGCCGCGATGGGTGCCGCCCTCGACTCGGTCCGCGAGTTCGAACCGGTCGTGAGTGCGTAACAGTGTTCTAACACTGTTACGCACTCAC
>NZ_JAPZLD010000067.1:0-47886 GCF_030182635.1 Amycolatopsis ponsaeliensis | reverse complement strand
TGGGAAACAGGGTTAGAACGCTGTTTCTCACTCACGACCCCTGGCACCGTCGCGGGGGCGCGTTCGAGGCGCGCGGCGAAGACGGCGGAGTCGCGGACGGCGACCTGGTCCTCGGTGCCGCCGAGCACGCTCGCCAGCCGGGCGACCGCACGGTCGTCGAGGGCGGCGGGCAGGTCGACCAGGCCGCCCCAGCGGTCGGCGTGTTCGACGGCGGCGGTGCGGCCGAAGCCCCAGAGCGCGGCCTGCGTCGCGCTGCGGACCGCGTCGGCGCGGCCGACGGAGACCGCGCCCGAAGTGGCAACCCACAAGGGGGTGGCGTCGTCGAGCGACTGTAGGAGTTCCAGGGTCGCGGCGAGGCCGGTCGTGATCTCCGGTGCGTCCGGCGCGGGGCGCTCGTCGAGGGCGAGCAGCGACAGCACGCCGGCGAACTCACCGTCGATGCCGGGCAGGTCACCGAGGCGCACGGGGCGGCAGTCGATCCCTGCGGTCAGCGCGGCCAGGACGTGCGGCTCGACGCCGTGTTCCGGGAGCACCAGCAGCCAGCTGCCCGGCGTTCCTTCGGACGAGGTCAGCGGACGCCAGTTCACGGCGTACCGCCAGTTGTCCACAGTAGACAGATCGGCGCGGTTCCCGTGCCACCGCGCGAGCAGCGGCAGGGCGGTCTCGAGGCCGGACAGCTCGGCTTCGGCGACATCCAGGGTCGAGGCGAGGGCGGACAGGTCCGTGGTTTCGACCGCGGCCCAGAACTCGCCGTCGACGACGTTGGCCGGAGTGGTGACAGCCTCGGGCGTGCGCGGCCAGAAGCGCTCGCGTTGGAAGGGGTAGGTCGGCAGCACGACGAACGACGCCGGGCGCAGGACCGCGGACCAGTCCGGCGCGTGCCCGGAGACGTGCAGGCGGGCAAGCGCGGCGAGCAGCGTCCGCTCCTCGGGCCGGTCCTTCCGCAGCGTCGCCGTCGCGGGCAGGGTCTCCTGCGCCAGCGCGGCGAGCACCCCGTCCGGGCCGAGCTCGACGGACCCGGTGACGCCCAGGCCGCTCAGCGTGCCGACGGCGTCGGCGAACCGCACCGGCTCGCGGACCTGGCGCACCCAGTAGACCGGCGTCAGGATCTCGTCCCCGGCCAGGCGACCGGACACAGTGGACACTACGGGGATCTTCGGCGCGTGGAAGGCCAACCCGTCGGCGACGGCCGCGAACGCGTCCAGCATCGGGTCCATCAGCGCGGAGTGGAACGCGTGCGACACCGTGAGCCGCCGCACCTTCCTGCCCAGCCCGGCGAAGTGCTCCTCGACCGCGGCGACCGCGTCCGCGTCACCGGACACGACAGTCGCTTGAGGACCGTTGATGGCCGCGAAACCCGCGCCGTCACCCAGCACGGCGGCGACCTCGTCTTCGGTGGCCTGCACGGCGAGCATCGCACCACCGGTGGGCAACGCCTGCATCAGACTCGCTCGTGCCGCGACGAGCGTGCAAGCGTCCTCAAGGGACAGCACCCCCGCGACGTGCGCCGCGGCCAGCTCGCCGATCGAGTGCCCGGCCACGTAGTCCGGCCGGACGCCCCACGACTCCAGCAATCGGAACAACGCCACCTCGACCGCGAACAACGCCGGCTGGGTGTACCCGGTCTCGTCGAGCGCCGAAGCGTCGCCGAAGACGACCTCCCGCAGTGGCCGATCCAAAGAGGAGTCCACCAAGGCGCAGACCGCGTCGAAGGCGTCCGCGAACACCGGGAACCGCTCGTACAGCTCCGCACCCATCCCGGCGCGCTGCGAACCCTGGCCCGAGAACAGGAACGCCGTCTTCCCGGCGTTCTGCGTGCCCCGGACGAGGTTCGCCGCCGGGCCGCCGGCCGCGAGGGCGGTCAACCCGGTGGCCAGCTCGGTGAAGTCCGCGCCGAGCACGACGGCCCGGTGCTCGAACGCGGCGCGTCCGGCCAGGCCGGCGGCCACGGCCGCGACGTCGGTGTCCCGCAGCCGCAGCAGGTCCCGCGCGGCGTCCCGCAGCGCGGCTTCGGACCGGCCGGACAGGATCCACGGAGCCAGTCCGTCCGAAGCGGACGGGGCCTCGACCGCCGGGACGCCTTCGAGGATGACGTGGGCGTTCGTGCCGCTGACGCCGAAGGATGAGACGCCCGCGCGGCGCGGTCCGTCGTGCTCCGGCCAGGGGTGCGCCTCGGTCAGCAGCGCGACCGCGCCGCTGTCCCAGTCGATGTGCCGTGACGGCTGGTCGACGTGCAGCGTCTTCGGCAGCAGGCCGTGCCCCAGGGACAGGACCATCTTGATGATCCCGGCGACGCCCGCCGCCGCCTGCGTGTGCCCGATGTTGGACTTCAGCGAACCCAGCCACAGCGGCTGTTCGCGGTCCCGGCCATAGGTGGCCAGCAGCGCCTGGGCCTCGATCGGGTCGCCCAGCGTCGTGCCGGTGCCGTGTGCCTCGACGGCGTCCACATCGGACGGTTCGAGGCCCGCGTTCGCCAGCGCCGCCCGGATCACCCGTTGCTGCGAGGGACCGTTCGGTGCCGTGAGGCCGTTCGACGCGCCGTCCTGGTTCACCGCGGAACCACGCACCAGCGCCAGCACCGGGTGCCCGTTGCGGCGGGCATCGGAAAGCCGCTCGACGAGGATGAGGCCGACGCCTTCGCCCCAGCCCGTGCCGTCCGCGCCGTCGGCGAACGCCTTGCACCGGCCATCTTCGGCGAGCCCGCCCTGCTTGCTGAACTCCAGGAACGCACCCGGCGTCGTCATCACGGTCACGCCGCCGACCAGCGCCATCGAGGACTCGCCCGAGCGCAGCGACTGCGCGGCCCAGTGCAGCGCCACCAGCGACGACGAGCACGCGGTGTCGACCGTGACGGCGGGACCTTCCAGGCCCAGCACGTAGGAGATCCGGCCGGAGACGACCGACCCGGCGTTCCCGGTCCCGGCGTGGCCATCCGAGCTGCCCTCGCCGGACTCGCGCAGCAACGCCGCGTAGTCCTGGCCGTTGGTTCCGATGTAGACACCGACCTGGGCGCCGCGCAGCGACGACGGGTCGATGCCCGCGCGCTCGAACGTCTCCCATGAGGTCTCCAGCAGCAGCCGCTGCTGCGGGTCCATGGCGAGGGCCTCGCGCGGCGAGATCCCGAAGAAGCCGGCGTCGAAGTCGGCCACGCCGTCGAGGAAACCGCCGTGGCGCGTGTAGCTGGTGCCCTCGTGGTCGCGGTCCGGGTGGTACAGGTCGGATAGGGGCCAGCCGCGGTCCTCGGGGAAGGTGCCGACGGCGTCGCGGCCGCCCGCCAGGAGGTCCCACAGGTCTTCGGGCGACCGCACGCCGCCGGGCAGGCGGCAGGCCATCGACACGATGGCGAGCGGCTCGTCCTCGACGGCCGCGGCGGACCGCGTCACGACCGGCATCGCGGCGGAACCGGCCAGCTCCTCGCGCAGGTAGGTCGCGACGGCGGCCGGGGTCGGGTAGTCGAACACGAGCGTCGCGGGCAGCGCGCGCCCGGTCGCGGCGCCGAGGCCGTTGCGCAGCTCGACGGCGGTCAGCGAGTCGATACCGAGGTCCTTGAACGCCCGCTCGGGCTCGACCGCCTCCGGTCCGGAGTAGGCGAGCACGGCGGCGGCCTGCGCGCGGACGACGTCGAGCAGGAGTGCCTGCTGGTCCTCAGTGGACAGTCCGGCCAGCCGCGCGACCAAGGACGCTTCCTCGGGGGCGTGCATCGCGTCCCGCGCCTCGGGCAGGTCGCCGAGCAGCGGGCTGGGGCGGGTGGTGGTGAACCCGGGCACGAACTTCGCCCAGTCGACGTCGGCGACGATGGGGTTCGCTTCCCCGCCGCCGATCGCGCGGCGCAGCGCGGCGACGGCCAGGCGCGGGGACATCGGCGGCACGCCACCCCGGCGCATCCGGTCGGCGACCAGGTCGTCGGCCGCCATCCCGCTGCCGCCCCACGGGCCCCAGGCCACGGAGGTGGCGGGCAGCCCGGCGGCGCGGCGCTGCTCGGCCAGGGCGTCGAGGCCGGCGTTGGCGGCGGCGTAGGCGGCCTGGCCGACCGCGCCGAGGCTGCCCGCGAACGACGAGAACAGCACGAACGCGGACAGGGTGCGGTCGCGGGTCAGCTCGTCGAGGTGCCGGGCGGCGTCGAGCTTGGGCCGGAAGACCGTGGCGAGCTGCTCGGCGGTGACCCCGTCGAGCACGGCGTCGTCGAGGACACCGGCGGTGTGGATCACGGCGTCGAGTTCAGGCAGTTCGCGGAGAAGGCCGGCCACGGCGTCGCGATCGGCGACGTCGCAGGCGGCGACGGTGACCCGGGTGCCGAGCGCGGTCAGCTCGTCCCGCAGCGCCGTCGCGCCCGGGGCGTCGAGACCGCGGCGGCCGGCCAGGACGAGGTGCTCGGCCCCCGCTTCGGCGAGCGTGCGCGCGACGACCGCGCCCAGCGCACCGGTGCCGCCGGTGATCAGCACGGTTCCGGCGGGCGACCACGGCTCGGCGGCCGGGCCGGTGGCCCGCTTGAGCCGGCGGCCGAAAACGCCGGACGCGCGCAGCGCCACCTGGTCCTCGGCCGAGGTCAGGACGGCCGCCAGCCGGTCGAGGGCGCGGTCGTCCAGCTCGGCGGGCAGGTCGACCAGACCGCCCCAGCGCTGCGGGTACTCCAGCGCGGCGACCCGGCCGAGGCCCCACAGCGGAGCCTGGCCAAGAGCGCTCAGCGGGTCGGCCTGCCCGGTGGAGACGGCACCCTGGGTGGCGATCCAGATCGGGGCGGCCGCGCCGCGCACCAGCTCGATCGTGCGCAGCAAGGTCGTGGTGACGGACGCGTCTTCGTCGAGAGTCAGCAGCGAGAGCACACCGTCCACATCGGAGTGCTCGGGCAGCCGGTCAAGCGTGGCGGGGACGAATCCGCGGCGCACCAAGGCGTCGAGCACCGGTGACGTGAAGTCCTCGGCCGGCACTACGGCCAGCCAGGTCCCCGAAAGCGGCTTCGGCGCCGGCGACACCGGCGTCCAGTCGATCCCGTACCGCCAGGCGTCCACAGTGGACTTTTCCTGACGCTTGGCGCGATAAGCCGACAGCGCGGGCAGCAGGTCGCCGGCCACGCCCTCGGGCAGGTTCAGCACCTCGGCGAGGGTCCCGGCGTCCACGGCGGACCAGAACTCATCGTCCCCGGTTCCGGTGGGGGCCGCGGGCTCCAGCCAGTAACGCTGCCGCTGGAAGCGGTACGTCGGCAGGTCGACGCGGCGGCCGCCGGCCAGCACGGCCGACCAGTCGGGTCCGTGACCGGAGACGTGCATCCGGGCGAGACCGGTCAGGGCGGCCGGTGCCTCCGGGCGGTCCCGGCGCAGGAGCGCGGCCACGGCCGCACCGGCGGGCAGGCAGTCCTGGGCGAGCGCGGCCAGCGCGCCGTCGGGGCCGAGCTCCAGGAAGCCGGTCACCCCGGCCTCGCTCAGCCAGCCGGCGCCGTCGGCGAACCGCACGGCCTCGCGGACGTGCGAAACCCAGTAGTCCGGCGAAGTCAGCCGGTCGGCGAGGGTACCGGTGACGTTGGAGACGACCGCGATCTTCGGCGCGTGGAAGGTAAGACCGCCGAGGACCTGGCGGAACTCGGTGAGCATCCCGTCCATGCGGGCGGAGTGGAACGCGTGCGAAACGTCGAGACGCTTGGTCTTGCGGCCGAGCCCGGCGAAGCGCTCCGCCGCGGCCAGCACGACATCCTCGTCCCCGGAGAGCACGAGCGACGACGGCCCGTTGACGGCTGCGATCGAGAGTCCGTCCACCAGCTCGACTTCGTCCTCGGTCGCCTGGACGGCGACCATCGCGCCACCGGTGGGCAGCGCCTGCATCAGCCGTCCGCGGGCGGCGACCAGCGTGCACGCGTCAGCCAGCGAGAGGACCCCGGCCAGGTGCGCGGCGACCAGCTCGCCGATGGAGTGGCCCAGCAGGTAGTCCGGGGTGTACCCCCAGGACTCGGCCAGCCGGAACAGCGCGACCTCGACCGCGAACAGCGCGGGCTGGGTGTACGCGGTCTCGTCGAGACGCTCGCCCGAAGCGATCACCGTCCGCAGTGGACGGTCGAGGTGGCGGTCGAACTCCGCGCACACCTCGTCGAAGGCGGTGGCGAACGCCGGGAACCGCGCGGCCAGCTCGCTGCCCATGCCGGCGCGCTGGGAACCCTGGCCGGTGAAGAGGAACGCCAGCTTTCCCGGCCGGATCGCGCCCCGCACCAGGCCCGGCGCGACGCCGTCCGCGGCGAGCGCGTCGAGGCCGCGCAGCAGCTCGTCACGGCTGTCGGCGAGGACGACCGCGCGGTCGTCCAGGGCCGCCCGGCCGGTGCCCAGCGACCAGGCGAGGTCGGCCAGGTTTTCGTCCTCCGCAACCGACCGGAGGCTCACGACCTGCTCCCGCAGGGCGGCCGCGCCGCGCGCGGACACCAGGAACGGCCACGGCCCAGCCGAAGCCGGGACTTCTTCCGTCTCTTCGGCCGCGGGCGGTTCGGCGAGCAGGACGTGGGCGTTGGTGCCGCTGACGCCGAATGCGGAGACGCCGGCCCGGCGGGGCGCGTCGCGCTCCGGCCACGGCATCGGCTCGCCCAGCAGCTCGACCGACCCGGCCGCCCAGTCCACGTGGGACGACGGCTCGTCCAGGTGCAGGGTGTGCGGCAGGTGCCCGTGCCGCAGGGCCAGGACCATCTTGATGACACCGGCCGCGCCGGAGGCGGCCTGGGTGTGCCCGATGTTGGACTTCACCGCGCCGACGCGCAGCGGCCGGTCCGCCGGGCGGTTCTGCCCGTAGGTGGCCAGCAGCGCCTGGGCCTCGATCGGGTCGCCGAGCGTGGTGCCGGTGCCGTGCGCCTCGACGACGTCGACGTCGGCGGGCGAGAGCCCGGCGGCGGCCAGGGCCGCGCGGATCACCCGCTGCTGCGACGGGCCGTTCGGGGCGGTCAGGCCGTTGGACGCGCCGTCGGAGTTGACGGCCGAGCCCTCGACCACGGCGAGCACGGGGTGGTTGCGGCGCCGCGCGTCGGACAGGCGCTCGAGCAGCAGCAGGCCGACGCCCTCGCCCCAGCCGGTGCCGTCGGCGGCCTCGGCGAACGGCTTGCAGCGGCCGTCGCCGGAGAGCCCGCCCTGGCGGGCGAACTCGAGGAAGACGGCCGGGGTCGACATGATCGTGGCGCCGCCGGCCAGCGCGAGTGAGCACTCCCGCTTGCGCAGTGCCTGGCAGGCGAGGTGCAGCGCGACCAGCGCGGACGAGCACGCCGTGTCGACGGTGACCGCGGGCCCTTCCAGGCCGTAGCTGTAGGCGAGCCGGCCGGACAGGACGCTGCCCGCGTTGCCGGTGAGCAGGTGCCCGGCGACGTCGTCGGTCTCGCTGCCCAGGCCGTACCCGGACGGCGTCGAGCCGACGAAGACGCCCGCGGACGTCCCGGCGAGGGTTCCGGGGTCGATCCCGGCGCGTTCGAAGACCTCCCACGACACTTCGAGCAGCAGCCGCTGCTGCGGGTCGGTGGCCAGTGCCTCGCGCGGGCTGATGCCGAAGAACGCCGGGTCGAACGTCGTGGCGGTGTCGATGAACCCGCCGGTACGCGCGTAGTCGCCGCTGTCGGTGTCCCAGCCGCGGTCGGCGGGGAACGCGGACATCGCGTCGGTCCCGCCGTCGACGAGGTCCCAAAGATCCTCCGGGGAGGTCACGCCGCCCGGGAACCGGCAGCCCATCGCCACGATCGCGATGGGCTCCCGCTCCCCCTCCTCCAGCTCCTGGAGGCGTTGCCGGGTCTCGGCAAGGTCGGTCGTTACCCACTTCAGGTAGTCCCGGAGCTTGTCTTCGTTCACCAGCGCCCTCGCCTGTGGTCCTTGTGCGGTCCACCGGCGCCGGGCGTCACGACCTGCCTAGCTCCCGGTGGATGAAGTCGAAAATCTCGTCGTCCGTCGCGCCTTCGAGCTGCTGGGCGGCCCGGGGACGGCCGTCGGACGCCCGGGCCTCTCCCAGCTTGTTCAGCATGGTCTGAAGTCGGCTGGTAATAAGACCAAAGGCGTCATCCTCTGGGGAAACCCCTGAAACCAGCGCCTCGATCCGGTCCAGTTCCCCCAGGACCGAGACTTCCTCGCCGACCAGCGCCGAGAGCAGGAACCCGGCCAGCGCCGAGGGCGTCGGGTGGTCGAAGACGAGGGTGGCGGGCAGCTTGAGCCCGGTCGCCGCGCGCAACCGGTTGCGCAGCTCCACCGCGGTCAGGGAGTCGAAGCCGATCTCCTTGAACGGCCGGTTCGCGTCGATCTCCTCGGCGCCCGCGTGCCCGAGCACCCGGGCGATGGCGTCGCGGACGTGGTCGAGGACCACCCGTTCCTGCTCGACGGGCGGCAGACCGGTCAGCCGGCTCGCGAAGTCCGCCGGCGTCGACTCGGCCTCGGCCGGCCGGGCTTCCAGGGCCCGGCGGACGGCGGGGAGGGCGTCGAGCAGCGGACGCGGCCGCGCGGCGGTGAAGCCCTGCACGAACCGCTCCCAGTCGACGTCGGCGACGGTGAGGACGGTCTCGTCGCGGTCGATCGCCTGTCCCAGCGCGAGCAGCGCCCGCTCCGGCGGCATCGCGCCCACGCCGCGGCGGCGCAGGTGCTCCTCCGCGTCGTTGTCGCCCGCCATGCCCGCGCCTTGCCAAGCACCCCACGCGACCGACGTCGCGGTGAGCCCGCGGTCACGACGTCGCTGGGCGAGCGCGTCGAGGAAGGCATTGCCCGCCGCGTACGCGCCCTGTCCGCCACTGCCCCAGACGCCGGCGTTGGAGGAGAACAGCACGAACGCGTCGACGTCTTCCAGCAGCTCGTCGAGGTGCGTGGCGCCGGCGACCTTGGCCGACACGACCTCGGCGAACTCGGCCAGTTCGGTGTCGTCGAGCGCGGTGCCCTGCACGATCCCGGCCGCGTGGAAGACGGCCCGGACGGGCTCGCCCAGCTCGTCGAGCAGCGTTTTCAGGGACGCGCGGTCGGCGACGTCGCAGGCGGCGATCGTCGTCGTCGCGCCGAGCGCGGTCAGCTCCTCGCGGAGTTCGGCCGCGCCGGGCGCCGCTTCGCCACGCCTGCTGGTGAGCACCAGGCGTCGCGCGCCGCGGCCGGCGAGCCAGCGGGCGACGTGGGCGCCGAGCGCGCCGGTGCCGCCGGTGATCAGCACGGCGCCGTCCGGCCGCCAGTCGCGGGCCGGAGCGCCATCGCCGAGCGGGGCCGGGACCAGGCGGCGGGTGAGCACCCCGGACGCGCGGACGGCGACCTGGTCCTCGTCGCCCGCCGCGGCCAGGATGCCGGCCAGCCGCTGCCGGTCGCGCTCGTCGGCCGTTTCGGGCAGGTCGACCAGGCCGCCCCAGCGGTCGGCGTGCTCCAGGCCGATGACCCGGCCGAGCCCCCAGACCTGGGACTGTGCCGCGTCGGTCACGGTGTCGCCCCGGCCGGTGGCGACCGCGCCCGCGGTGGCGAGCCACAGCGGGGCGGCGATCCCGGCGTCGCCGAGTGCCTGGGTCAGGAGCAGGGTGTTCGCGACGCCGCGCGGGAGCACCGCGTCCCCGGTCGCGTCGAGGGCCAGCAGGGAGAGCACGCCGTCGACCGGAGCGAGGTCGACCAGGCGCTTGCCGAGCGCGGCGCGGTCGGTGGCCCCGACGGTGATCGGGACGGCGGTGGCGCCCGCGTCCTCGACGGCCTGCCTCGCCGCGTCGAGCCACGCGTGGTCGCTGCCTTCCGGCGTCACGACCAGCCAGGTGCCGGTCAGCTCCTTTTCCTGTGTGGCGAGGGGTTTCCAGGTGATGCGGTAGCGCCACCCGTCCACAGTGGATTTCTCGAGCCGGGTGCGCCGCCAGGACGCGAGCGCGGGCAGGACGTCGCCGAGGGGTTCCGGCGCGACGGCGAGGGTGTCGGCGATCGACGCGAGGTCCTCGCGTTCGACCGCGGCCCAGAACCGGTCGTCGGCCGGGTCGCCGGTGGCCGCCGCGGGCTGCGCGGTCTTCGGCCAGAAACGCCGGTGCTGGAACGGGTAGGTGGGCAGGCCGATCGTGCGCGCCTCGGGGAGGAACGTCCGCCAGTCGACGTCGTGCCCTTGGGTCCACAGCTCGGCGACCGAGGTCAGGAAACGGCGTGGGCCGCCTTCGCCGCGCCGGAGCGTCCCGACGACGACGCCCGGGGTGTCGTCGAGGGTCTCCTGGACGGCGGACAGCAGCACCGGGTGCGGGCTGACCTCGACGAAGAACCGGTGTCCCCGCTCGATGAGGGCCTGCGTCGTGTCCAGGAAGCGGACCGGCTCGCGCAGGTTCCGGTACCAGTACCCGGCGTCCAGCGTTGCGGTATCGACCGGCTCGGCCGTGACCGCGGAGTAGAACGGGACGTCGCCCGTGCGGGGGCTCAGACCCGCCAGGACTTCGTGCAGCTCGTCGCGGATGCCCTCGACGTAGACGGAGTGGGAGGCGTAGTCGACCGGGATGCGCCGGGCGCGGATGTCCTGGTCCGTGCACCGGGCGATCAGCTCGTCCAGTGCGGCCGGGTCACCGCACACGACCGTCGAGGTCGGGCTGTTGAACGCCGCGATCGCGACGCCGTCCGGCAGCAGGTCCGCGACGCGCTCGGCGCCGAGCGCGATCGAGGCCATGCCACCTTGTCCGGCGAGTCCGGCGGCGATCGCCTTGCTGCGCAATGCGACGACCTTGGCACCGTCCTCGAGGGACAGTCCACCCGCGACGACCGCGGCCGCGATCTCGCCCTGCGAGTGCCCGGCGACGGCGTCGGGCTCGATCCCGTGCGCGCGCCAGAGCGCGGCCAGGGACACCATCACGGCCCAAGAGGCGGGCTGCACGACGTCGACCCTGGCCAGGGCGTCCGCGTCGCCCAGCGCTTCGGTCAGCGACCAGTCGACGTGCGGAGCCAGCGCTTCCGCGCATTCGCCGAGCCGCTGCGCGAACACGGGCTCGTCGAGCAGGCCGACCGCCATGCCCGCCCACTGCGCGCCCTGACCGGGGAAGACGAACACCGTCTCCCCCGCAGCTCCGGCGGTTCCGGTGACAGCGGCAATCAGTTCGCGGTGATCATCGAGGATGACCGCGCGGTGTTCGAACTGGGACCGGGTGCTGACCAGCGACCAGGCGATCTCGGCGACGCTCCCGGACACCTCGGCCAGCGCGGCCACCCGGTCACGGACCGCCGCCTCCGACCGGGCGGAGATCACCCAAGGGGTCAACGCCCCTTCGACGTCCACAGTAGATTCGACTGGCGGTTCGGAAACCTGTTCCACGATGATGTGTGCGTTCGTGCCGCTGACGCCGAACGACGAGATCCCGGCGCGGCGCGGTCCTTCGCGCTCGGGCCACGGCCGTGACTCGGTCAGCAGAGAGACCGCGCCGCTGTCCCAGTCGACGTGCCGCGAGGGCTCGCCGACGTGCAGGGTCGCGGGCAGCACGCCGTGCCGCAGGGCCAGGACCATCTTGATGACCCCGGCGACGCCCGCCGCGGCCTGCGTGTGCCCGACGTTGGACTTGATCGAGCCGAGCCACAGTGGTTCTTCCGCGGCGCGGTCGCGGCCGTAGGTCGCCAGCAGGGCCTGCGCTTCGATCGGGTCGCCCAAGGTCGTGCCCGTGCCGTGCGCCTCGACGGCGTCCACATCGGACGGTGTCAGGCCCGCGTTGGCCAGTGCCGCGCGGATGACCCGCTGCTGCGAAGGACCGTTCGGGGCGGTCAGGCCGTTCGATGCGCCGTCCTGGTTGACCGCGCTGCCCCGGACGATCGCGAGCACCGGGTGGCCGTTGCGGCGGGCGTCGGACAGCCGTTCGACGAGGACGACGCCGACGCCTTCACCCCAGCCGGTGCCGTCCGCCTCGTCGGCGAAAGCCTTGCAGCGCCCGTCCTTCGCGAGGCCGCGCTGCCGGCTGAACTCGACGAACAGGCCGGGGGTCGACATGATCGTCACGCCGCCCGCCAGCGCCAACGAGCATTCGCCCGCCCGCAGCGACTGGGCGGCCAGGTGCAGGGCGACCAGCGACGCCGAGCACGCCGTGTCGACGGTCATCGCCGGGCCCTCCAGCCCGAGCTCGTAGGCGATCCGTCCGGAAAGGACACTGCCCGCGCTGCCGGTGGCGAGGTAGCCGTCGACGCTCTCCTCACCGAAGTGCAGCGCCGCGGTGTAGTCCTGCCCGTTGGTCCCGGCGAACACCCCGACCGGGGCACCGCGCACGGACAGGGGGTCGATGCCCGCCTGCTCCAGGGCTTCCCAGGAGGCCTCCAGCAACAGCCGTTGCTGGGGGTCCATGGCCAGTGCTTCGCGCGGCGAGATCCCGAAGAACTCGGCGTCGAACCGGTCGGCGCCGGCCAGGAAACCGCCTTCGCGCACGTAGGTCGTGCCCGCGTGGTCGGGGTCGGGGTCGTAGAGCGCGTCGGTGTCCCAGCCGCGGTCGGCGGGGAACTCCGAGACGGCGTCGCGGCCCTCGGCGAGCAGGGCCCAGAGTGCGTCCGGGGTCCGTACGCCGCCGGGGAACCGGCAGCTCATGCCGACGATGGCGATGGGCTCGTCGGTGTCCTGCACGACGGTCTTGTGTTCGGCCTCGGCCTCGCCGAGCAGTTCGGTGCGCAGGTAGGACGCCAGCGCCGTCGCGGTCGGGTAGTCGAACGCGAGGGTGGCCGGGAGCCGGAGTCCGGTGGCGGTGTCGAGACGGTTGCGCAGCTCGACGGCGGTCAGCGAGTCGAAGCCGAGTTCCTTGAAGGTGCGGCCGGCCGCGACGTCGTCGGCCGAGCGGTGGCCGAGGGCGAAGGCGACCTGCTCGCGCACCAGCTTGAGCAGCAGCCGGTCGGCGTCCGTTGTCGACAGTCCGGCGAGGTCGAGCGAACCCGCGGTGGCCGGCGCGAGCCGCCGCACCTCGGGCAGGCCGGCGATGAGCGGGCTCGGGCGGTGCGCGGTGAGCGCGGCGGCGAACCGCTCCCAGCCGACGTCGGCGACGGTGACGGCCGCGCCGCCGCCGTCGACCGCGGACCGCAGCGCGGTGATGGCCCGGCCGGGCTGCAGCGGGGCGAGCCCGGTGCGGCCGAGGTGCTCTTCGGCGGCGGCCGCGGTGGCCATCCCGCCGTCGGCCCACGGCCCCCAGGCGATCGACGTCGCCGCCAGCCCCTGCGCCCTTCTCTGCTCGGCGAGCGCGTCGAGGTAGGCGTTGGCGGCGGCGTAGTTGCCCTGCCCGGCCGCGCCGAACGTGCCGGCGCAGGAGGAGAAGAGGACGAACGCCTCGAGCCCGGCGGTGAGTTCGTGCAGGTGCCCAGCGGAGACGGCCTTCGCGTCGACGACCTCGGCCAGGCGTTCCGGGGTCAGGGCTTCGACGACGCCGTCGGCCAGGACGCCCGCGGTGTGCACGACGGCGGTGAGGTCGCCGACGGATTCGAGGGTCGCTTCGAGCGCCGCGCGGTCGGTGACGTCGCAGGCCAGGACGTCGACCCGGGCGCCGAGTCCGGTCAGCTCGGCAGCCAGCTCGCGGGCGCCGGGCGCGTCGAGACCGCGACGGCTGGTCAGGACCAGGCGTTCGGCCCCGGCCTCGGCCAGCCACCTCGCGACGTGCCGGCCGAGCGCGCCGGTGCCGCCGGTGACCAGCACCGTGCCGCTCGGCTGCCACGGGGCCGGTCGTGAGTGGGAAACAGGGTTAGAACGCTGTTTCTCACTCACGACCCCTCGGCGGGTGAGGCGGCGGGCCAGCACCCCTGAGTCGCGGAGGGCGACCTGGTCTTCGCCGGTTGCGCCGCCGAGGATCGCGCGGAGGCGGCCGAGCGTCTCGTCGTCCACGTCGGCGGGGAGGTCGACCAGACCGCCCCAGCGGTGCGGGTGCTCCAGCGCGACGGTGCGCCCGAGGCCCCAGACCATCGCTTGCGCCGGGTCCGGCACGTCCCCTTCGGCCGCGGCCACCGCGCCCCGGGTGACGCACCACAGCGGCGCGTCGATCTCCGCGTCGCCGAGGGCCTGGACCAGCGCGAGCTGGCCTTCGACGTCCAAAGTGGACAGGATGCCGTCGAGTTCCCGGCCCCGCAGGCGAGCGCCGAGGGCGGCACGATCGTCGGCGGGGCCGACTTCGAGGACGTCGTCGAGGAGCGCGGTGTCCGCACCGGCGGGGACCACCGCGAGCCACCGGCCGTCGAGCGAGGTCTCGTCGGTGTCGACGAGCGTCCAGGTGACTTCGTACTGCCCGACCGGAGGCTGGCCGCGGTCGCGCCAGGCCGCCAAGGCCTCGACGTCGCCACTCTCGACGGCCGCCCAGAACCGCTCGTCGGGCGCCGGGCGGGTGTCCAGCCAGAAGCGCGTGCGCTGGAACGGGTACGTCGCCAGCGTGACGGCGCCGTCGGGTCGCCCCGGGTGCGCCGCGTGCAGGACCGCACGCCAGTCGACGGTGTGGCCCCGCGTGTGCGCGTCGCCCAACGCGGTGAGCAGACTCGCGTATTCGGCTCGGTCCTTGCGCAGCAGCGGAAGCGCGGGGAACGCGGCCAGTGCCGAGAGCACGCCGTCGGGTCCGAGTTCGAGCCCGCGCGTCACGCCGAGGCCGGCGAGCGCGGCCGTAGCGTCGGCGAACCGGACCGGCTCGCGGACCTGGCGCACCCAGTACTCCGGCGTCAGGATCTCGTCGCCGGCCAGGCGACCGGACACAGTGGACACCAGCGGGATCTTCGGCGCGGCGAAGGACAGCGAACCGGCCACGCTGGCGAACCCGTCCAGCATCGGGTCCATCAGCGCGGAGTGGAACGCGTGCGACACCGTCAGCCGCCGGACCTTCCGGCCCAGCCCGGCGAAGTGCCGCTCCACCGCTTCGACGGCTTCGACTTCACCGGACACCACCACAGCCTCGGGACCGTTCACCGCGGCCAAGCCGACGCCGTCGGTCAGGACCACGGCAACTTCGTCCTCGGTGGCCTGCACGGCCAGCATCGCGCCGCCGGTCGGCAGCGCCTGCATCAGGCTCGCCCGAGCGGCCACCAGCCGGCAAGCGTCCTCAAGGGACAGCACGCCCGCGACGTGCGCCGCGGCAATCTCACCGATCGAATGCCCGGCAACGTGCTCCGGGACCACTCCCCACGACTCCAGCAACCGGAACAGCGCCACCTCGATCGCGAACAACGCGGGCTGCGTATACCCCGTCTCGTCCAGCAGCGAAGCGTCGCCGAAGACGACTTCCCGCAACGGCCGGTCCAGCTCCGCGTCGACCAGCGCACAGATCGCGTCGAACGCGTCCGCGAAGAGCGGGAACCGCTCGTACAGCTCCGCCCCCATCCCGACGCGCTGCGAACCTTGGCCGGAAAAGAGGAAAGCCGTCTTGCCCGGCTCCGCGAGGACCGGGGTCGTCGCGCCGAGCCCGGCGAGCAGGTCGTCGCGACCGTCTCCCACCACCACGGTCCGGTATTCGAACGCCGAACGCGCGGCCAGTGCGAGCGCGATGTCGACCGGGTCGCCGTCGGGCAGACCGCGGGCGGCGTCCCGTACCGCCTGCTCGGTCCGTCCCGAAAGCACCCAGGGCACGACACCGGCTTCGGGTTCATTGTGGACAGCCGGAACCGCGGGCGGCTCCTCGATAATGACGTGCGCGTTGGTGCCGCTGACCCCGAACGACGACACGCCCGCGCGACGCGGCCGGTCGCCCCGCGGCCAGTCCTGAGCCTCCGTCAGCAGCCGCACCTCGCCGGACGACCAGTCCACCCGGTCCGACGGCCGGTCCACGTGCAGTGTCTTCGGCAGCGTTCCGCCGCGCAGGGCGAGCACCATCTTGAGCACGCCGACCGCGCCCGACGCGGCCTGGGTGTGGCCGACGTTGGACTTGACCGAGCCCAGCCACAGCGGCCGGTCCCGGTGCTGGCCGTACGTTTCCAGCAGGGCCTGCGCCTCGATCGGGTCGCCCAGCGTCGTGCCGGTCCCGTGCGCCTCGACGGCGTCCACATCGGACGGTGCCAGGCCGGCGTTCGCGAGCGCGGCGCGGATCACGCGTTGCTGCGACGGGCCGTTCGGGGCGCTCAGGCCGTTCGACGCACCGTCCTGGTTCATCGCCGAGCCGCGCAGCAGCGCGAGCACCGGGTGGCCGAGGCGTTGTGCGTCCGAGAGGCGCTCGACGAGCACGAGCGCGACCCCCTCGCCCCAGCCGGTGCCGTCCGCCGAGTCGGCGAAAGACTTGCACCGGCCGTCACCGGCCAGGCCGCCCTGCTTGGCGAACTCCTGGAACGCCCCCGGCGTCGCCATCACCGTGACACCGCCGGCCACCGCCATCGACGACTCGCCGGAGCGGACCGACTGGGCGGCCAGGTGCAGCGCCACCAGCGACGACGAGCACGCCGTGTCGACGGTCACCGCCGGGCCTTCGAGACCGAGCACATAGGACACTCGCCCGGACACGACCGCGCCGGCGTTCCCGGTGAGCAGATGGCCTTCGACCTCTTCCGCCGCTCCGGTGTGGCCGGTCGCGTAACCCTGCGTGCCACAGCCGACGAACACGCCGGCCGCGCTGCCGCGCAGGGAACGCGGGTCGATCCCGGCGCGCTCGAAGACCTCCCACGCGCTCTCCAGCAGCAGCCGCTGCTGCGGGTCCATAGCGAGGGCTTCCCGGGGTGAGATCCCGAAGAAGGCGGCGTCGAACTCGTCGGCGTCGTGGACGAAACCGCCCACACCGTCGAGTTCCCAGCCTCGGTTCACCGGGAAGGCCGACATGCCCTCGGCGCCGGCGGAAACCAGGTCCCACAGGTCTTCCGGCGAGCGCACGTCGCCGGGCAGGCGGCACGCCATCGACACGATGGCGATCGGCTCGTCCGCGTCCGCCCGGGACACAAGCCGCTCGACTGCCACGGGGCCGGCGTCGAGCAGCTTGTGCCCCAGCAGCGCGGCGAGCCGCCGCGGGTCCGGGTGGTCGAAGAGCACGACGGCGGGCAGCTTGAGCCCGGTCGCCGCGACGAGCCGGTTGCGCACTTCCAGGGCGATCAGGGAGTCGACGCCCAGGTCGCGGAAGGCGCGGTCGGGCTCGACCGAGCCCGCACCGGGGTAGCCGAGGACGGCGGCGGTCTCGGCCCGCACGAGGTCGAGCAGCGCTTCGGCCCGAGCGGACTCGCTCAGGCCGGAAAGCCTTTGCGCAAAGGAAGAATCGGTCTCGACGGGCGTCGCCGTGAGCGCGTCGTGGACGCCGGGCAGCTCGTCGAGCAGGGGCCGCGGGCGGGCCGCGGTGAAGGCCGGGGCGAACCGGGCCCAGTCCATGTCCGCGACGGACAGGAACGTCTCGTCCGCGTCGAGTGCCTGGCCCAGCACGGTGAGGGCGAGCGCCGGGTCCATCGCGCGGATGCCGCGGCGGCGCAGCTGCTCCCCGGAGTCGTTGCCGGTCATGCCGGCGCCGGCCCAGGCGCCCCACGCCACGGAGGTAGCGGTGAGGCCGCGGTCCCGGCGGTGCTGTGCGAGGGCGTCGAGGGCCGCGTTGGCCGCGGCGTACGCGGCCTGGCCACCGCCGCCCCAGACCCCGGCGTTGGAGGAGAACAGGACGAACGCGTCGAGGTCCCCGGTGAGCAGGGCGTCGAGGTTGACGGCGCCGTCCACCTTCGCGCGCAGCGTGTCGGCGACCTCGGCACGGTCGGTGTCGGCGAGGGCGGCCGAGCGGCCCACCCCGGCCGCGTGCACGACGGTACGGGGCTCGATCTCGGCGAGCAGGGCGGCCAGTGCGTCGCGATCGGCGACGTCGCAGGCGGCGATGGTCACCTCGACGCCGAGCGCCGTCAGCTCGTCGCGCAGTTCGGCGGCGCCATCCGCGTCGAGACCACGACGGCTCGTGAGGACGAGGTGCTCGGCACCCGCGGCGGCCAGCCAGCGGGCCACGTGCCCGCCGAGTGCCCCGGTGCCGCCGGTGACCAGCGCGGTTCCGCTCGTCCGCCACTCGCGAGCGGGGCGGGTGACGCCGAGCGGCGCCGGAACCAGGCGGCGGACCAGCGCTCCGGCCGCCCGGATCGCGACCTGGTCTTCGCTCGCGTCGGCGAGCACCCGGGCCAGGCGGCCGAGCGCGCGCTCATCGAGGTCTTCGGGCAGGTCGATCAGGCCGCCCCAGCGGTCCGGGTGTTCGAGGCCCACGACGCGGCCCATGCCCCAGATCCGGGCCTGCTCCGGGCTGGTGAGCCGGTCGGAGCGGCCGGTGGAGACGGCACCGCGGGTCAGCAGCCACAGCGGTGCGGTCACGGCCCGGACCAGCTCGATGGTGGCGTAGAGGCCGTCTTCGGCGAAAGCGAGCAACGACAGGACGCCGGTGACACCTTCGGTGGGCAGCTCCGGAAGGTCCGCACCGGGCTCGACGGCCACCAGGACCGGCTCGGCGCCGTGCGCTGCCAAGCCCTCGACGAGGTCGCCGGCCGGGTATCCGGCGGGGGCGACGACCAGCCAGCGTCCGCCGAAGTCCACTTCGGACGGAGTCGAGGGCCGCCAGGCGATCCGGTACCGCCAGTCGTCCACAACGGACTGATCGTGGCGGCGCTTGTGCCACTGGGCGAGCCCGGGCAGGACGTCGGCGAGCGCCGTCGCGTCCACGTCCAGCGAGGCGGCGAGGCTTTCGGCGTCCCCACTGTCCACGGCGGACCAGAACTGATCGTCGGCCGCGCCTGAGGCCTTCTCGGCGGCGGTCAGCCAATAGCGTTCGCGCTGGAAGGGGTAGGTGGGCAGGTCGACGAGCCGCGCGCCGGGGAAGAGCCCGGCCCAGTCGATCGGGGCGCCTCGGCTCCACAGCTCGCCCAGCGACGTCAGGAAGCGCGGCAGGCCGCCTTCCCCGCGGCGCAGCGACCCGACGACGACGGGCCCGTCCAAGGTCTCCTCGACGGCGGCGGCGAGCACGGGATGGGCGCTGACCTCGACGAACGTGGTGAACCCGGCGTCGGCGAGGCCGCGCACGGCCGTGTCGAACAGGACCGTCTGGCGCAGGTTCCGGTACCAGTAGCCGGCGTCCATCGTGCCGGTGTCGATCCGCTCGCCGAGCACCGCGGAGTGGAGCGGGATCTCGGCTTCGCGCGGGGTGATCGGGGCGAGTGCTTCGAGCAAGGCGTCCTCGATCGCCTCCACGTGCGCGGAGTGCGAGG
The DNA here is from genome assembly GCF_030182635.1 of Amycolatopsis ponsaeliensis. Classification (NCBI taxonomy): domain Bacteria; kingdom Bacillati; phylum Actinomycetota; class Actinomycetes; order Pseudonocardiales; family Pseudonocardiaceae; genus Amycolatopsis; species Amycolatopsis ponsaeliensis. The sequence goes on along the minus strand of NZ_JAPZLD010000067.1, from coordinate 28,852 downwards.
CGTAGTCCACCGGGATGCGGCGGGCGCGAATGCCTTCGGCCGCACAGGTTTCGACGAGCTCGTCGAGCGCTTCCGGTTCGCCGGACAGCACGACCGAGCCGGGGCCGTTGACCGCCGCGACGCTGATCCGGCTGTCCAGCCGGGCGGTGACTTCGTCCAGGGACAAGGCAACCGACGCCATCCCGCCCTTGCCCGCGAGCACCTCCGCGATGAGCTTGCTCCGGAGCGCGACCACGCGGGCACCGTCCTCGAGGGACAGTGCGCCCGCGACGCACGCGGCGGCGATCTCGCCCTGGGAGTGCCCGACGACGGCGCCGGGCCGCACACCCGCCGACTGCCAGAGCGCGGCGAGCGAGACCATCACGGCCCAGGAGGCCGGCTGCACGACGTCGACCCGGGCCAGGGCGTCGGCGTCGCTCAGGACGTCGGTCAGGGTCCAGTCGACGTGCGGAGCGAGCGCGGCGGCGCACTCGGCCATCCTGGCCGCGAACACGGGCTCGCCGAGCAGGTCGACGGCCATCCCGGCCCACTGCGCGCCCTGGCCGGGGAAGACGAAGGCCGTCTTGCCCAGCGTCGCGGCGACGCCCCGGACGACCTCGGCCGACGGCGTCGCGTCGGCGACCGCGTCGAGGCCTCGGACCAGGTCTTCGACGGTGCTGCCGACCACTGCGGCGCGGTGTTCCCAGGCGGTGCGGGCGGTGGCGAGCGACAGGCCGACGTCGCCGGGCTTTTCGTCGGTGACGTGCTTGCGGAGCAGGTCGGCTTGCTCGCGCAGGGCCTCGGCGGTGCGGGCGGACAGCACCCAGGTGGTCGGTCCCTGCGGTGCTTCGGTTTCCTCCGGTGCGGACGCGGGGGCGGCTTCGAGGACGACGTGGGCGTTGGTGCCGCCGACGCCGAACGACGAGACCCCGGCCCGGCGAGGCGCACTGGTCTCGGGCCAGGCGGTGTGCTCGGTCAGCAGCTCGACGGCGCCCCGAGTCCAGTCGACCTGCGTGGAGGGCTCGGCGACGTGCAGCGTGCGGGGCAGTTCGCCGTGGCGCAGGGCCAGGACCATCTTCATCACGCCGGCCACGCCGGCGGCGGCCTGGGTGTGCCCGATGTTGGACTTGATCGAGCCGAGCCGGAGAGGCTGCTCACGGTCCCGGCCGTAGGTCGCGAGCAGGGCCTGCGCCTCGATCGGGTCGCCCAGCGTGGTCCCGGTGCCGTGCGCCTCGACGGCGTCCACTTCGGACGGTTTGAGGCCGGCGTTGGCGAGCGCGGCGCGGATGACGCGTTGCTGCGAAAGGCCGTTGGGGGCGGTGAGGCCGTTGGACGCGCCGTCGGAGTTGACCGCGGAGCCGCGCAGGACGGCGAGCACCGGATGGCCGTTCTTGCGGGCGTCGGACAGCCGTTCGACGAGCAGCACGCCGGCGCCCTCGCCCCACCCGGTGCCGTCGGCGGTGTCGGCGAACGACTGGCACCGGCCGGACGCGGAAACCCCGCCCTGGCTGGTGAACTCGACGAAGACGGCGGGCGTGGCCATCACGGTGACGCCGCCGGCGAGCGCCATCGAGCATTCGCCCGCGCGCAGCGCCTGCACGGCGAGGTGCAGCGCGACGAGCGAGGACGAGCAGGCGGTGTCGACGGTGACGGTGGGGCCTTCGAGGCCGAAGGTGTAGGCGAGCCGGCCCGACGCGACGGACACGGCGCTGCCGGTGAGCAGGTGGCCGCGGACCTCGTCGGGCAGGGCGTCGAGGTCGGTGGAGCCGTAGGCCTGGTTGCTGCAGCCGATGAAGACGCCGGTGTCGCTGGCTTGCAGTGCTTTCCGGTCCAGCCCCGCGCGTTCGAAGGTCTCCCAGGAGACTTCGAGGAGCAGCCGCTGCTGCGGGTCCATGGCGAGGGCTTCGCGCGGCGAGATGCCGAAGAAGCCGGGGTCGAAGTCACCGGCGTTGTCGAGGAAACCACCCTCGGCGGTATTGCTGCCGCCGAGCTCGTCGGCGGTCCAGTTCCGGTCGGCGGGGAAGCTTCCGATGGCGTCGGTGCCGTCGCGCAGGAGGTCCCACAGCTGTTCCGGGGAGGTGACGCCCCCGGGGAAGCGGCAGCTCATCGCGACGACGGCGATCGGTTCCCTGGAGGCGGCCGAGAGCCGGTCGTTCTGCTCGCGGAGCCGTTTGTTGTCCCGCAAGGACGCCCGGAGCGCTTCGACGACCTTGTCCTTGTCCGAAGACAGTGCCACCAGGTACCTCCAGGTTCACGGCGTGGTCGCCTCGAGTGAAACGCATGGGGGACCCGCAAATCCCTAGACTTCGCGCCTCCGGGCCGGGTGGGGCCGGGCCCGCGAACGTCTTGAATGAGTCATTCAGGTCTTCGGAGGTCCTGAATGACTCATTCAAGACGCCACCCGCCACGCCCACGCCCGCGCCAGGCCAGGCGAGCCAGGCGGCCGAGCCGAGCCGAGTGGACGACACGCGCACCCGGCTGGACGACACGCGTACCTGGATGGCGAACACGCGTACTCCGATGGACGACACGACGCCGGCAGGGGGTCCGGCCGTGTCGTCCGTCGGGGTACGCGTGTCGTCCGGCTGGGTACGCGTGTCGTCCGGTTCCGGACGTCAGTCGAGGTCGAGCTCGTCGATCAGCGCGAACATCTCGTCGTCCGTCGCCGACTCCAGCTTCTCCTCCACCGCCGTCGCCGTCGCCGACGCTCCGTTCACCCGGGCCAACAGCTCCTGCAGCCGCGTCCCCAACGTCGCGCGCGCCGACGAATCCGCCAGCAGCTCCGGCAACGCGAACTCCACGCGGTCCAGCTCCGCCAGCGCCGGCAGGATCGCCGCCGGGACGTCCGGGACCAGCTCGGACCTCAAGTACTCCACCAGCACCGTCGTCGACGGGTAGTCGAACAGCAACGTCGCCGGCAGGCGCAACCCCGTTGCCGCTCCCAGGAGGTTGCGCAGCTCCACCGCGCTCAGCGAGTCGAAGCCCAGCTCCAAGAACCCTCGGTCCGGCTCGATCGCGTCCGGGACCGCGTACCCCAGGACCGTTGCCGCGTGGGTGCGGACCAGGTCCAGCAACGCTCCGTCGCGCTCCGCCTCCGACATCCCCGCCAAGCGGTGGGTCAGGCTGTCCACCGGGTCGGCCGGGGCCGCCGACGCCCGGACCGCGCGCCGGACCGGCGTGCGGATCAAGCTGCGGAGGATCACCGGGATCGCGTCTTCGCCGACGCGGTCGCGCATCGCCTCCACCACCAGCCGGACCGGGAGCAGCACCGCCTCGTCGAGGGTGCACGCCACGTCGAACAGGTCCAGCCCTTCCTCCGACGGCATCGGCTCGACGCCGCCGCGGGCCAGCCGCGACAAGTCCGCCTCGCCGAGCTTGCCGGTCATGCCGCTGCGCTCGGCCCACAGGCCCCACGCCAGCGACAGCCCCGGCAGCCCCTGCGCCCGGCGCACGTGCGCCAGCGCGTCGAGGAACGCGTTCGCCGCCGCGTAGTTCGCCTGGCCCGTGCCGCCGAACGTCCCCGCGAGCGAGGAGAACACCACGAACCCCGCCAGGTTCATCCCGGCGGTCAGCTCGTGCAGGTGCCACGCCGCGTCGACCTTGGGCCGCAAGGCCGTGTCCAGCTGGCGGGTGGTCAGCGCGGACACGACGCCGTCGTCGAGGACGCCGGCCGTGTGCACCACCGCGGTCAGCGGGTGCTCGGCGGGGATGGCCGCGAGCAACGCGGCCAGCGAGTCCCGGTCGGCGACGTCGCAGGCGGCCATGGTGACGTCCGCGCCCCAGGCCGTCAGCTCGTCGACCAGCTCCCGGGCGCCTTCCGCGGCCGGTCCGCGGCGGCTGGTCAGCACCAGCCGCCGGGCTCCGCGCGCGGTCACCAGGTGCCGGGCGACGAGCGTGCCGAGCGTCCCGGTGGCCCCGGTGATCAGCACCGTGCCCTCGGGGTCCCACGCGGCCACCGGCGCCGGGCTGGTGGCCGGGACGCGAGCGAGGCGCGGCACCTGGATCGCGCCGATCCGGACCGCGACGTGCGGTTCGCCGCAGGCCACGGCGGACGGGAGCGCCGCGTAGGAGACTTCGCGGTCGTCGAGGTCGACCAGCACGAACCGGCCCGGGTTCTCCGACTGCGCCGAGCGGACCAGGCCGACGACCGCCGCGGTCGCGAGGTCGGTGATGCCTTCGCCGACCCGCGTCGCGATCGCGCCCCGGGTGACGAACACCAGCCGCGAGCCGGCGAACCGCTCGCTCGCCAGCCACTCCTGCACCTGTTCCAGCGCGCCGTGGGTAGCGGTCCGGACCGCGCGCGCCACATCCTCGTCGTGCTGCGGGCCGCTCGTCATCACGACCACCTCGGGCACCGGGGCACCCGCCGCGACGGCCGCGCCGAGCGCGTCGAAGTCCGGGTAGGACTCCACCGGGACGCCCGCGGTGCCGAGGGCCTTGGTGACGCGGACGCCGACGTCGTGCCCGACGACCGCCCAGCGTTCGGCCGCCGAGTGGCTGACCGGCGTGATCGGGGCCATCACCCAGCCCACCCGGAACAGCGACTCGTGGTACGCCGAGCGCGCGACGTCCAGCTGCTCGGCCGAGACCGGCCGCAGCGTCAGCGCACCGATGGTGGCCACCGGCAGCCCGTCCTGGTCGGCGACCGCCAGGGCGACCGTGTCGTCGCCCTGCCCGGTGACGCGCACCCGCAGCGCCGACGCGCCACCGGCGTGCAGGGTCACGCCCGACCACGTGAACGGCAGCACCGCACGGCTTTCGTCGCGCAGGGCCACAGTGTGCAGGGCCGCGTCCAGCAGCGCCGGGTGCAGGCCGAAGCGTTCGGCTTCCGCCCGCTCCTCCGCCGGCAGGTCGACTTCGGCGAAGATCTCGTCGCCGACACGCCACGCCCGGTGCAGCCCCTGGAACGCGGGGCCGTAGTCGAACCCGTTGGCCGCGATGCGGTCGTAGAGCCCGTCGAGGTCGATCGGCTCGGCCCCGGCCGGCGGCCAGGTCCCGGTGAGGTCACCGGCCGCGGGGGCGGCCGTCGCGGCGAGCGAGCCGCTGGCGTGCGTGGTCCACGGCTCGTCCTCCATCGCGTCGTCCGCGCGGGAGTAGACGTCGATCGAGCGGGTGCCGAACCGGTCGGGCCCGCCGACGGCGACCTGCAGCCGCACCCCGCCGGTCTCCGGCAGCACCAGCGGTGCCGCGAGAGTCAGCTCTTCGACGCGTTCGCAGCCGACCTTCTCCGCGGCGTGCATGGCCAGCTCCATGAACGCCGTTCCGGGCAGCAGCACGCTGCCGAGCACGACGTGCTGCGCGAGCAGCGGGTGGCTGGTCGCCGAGAGCAAGCTCGTGAACAGCGCGCCATCGGAACCGGCGAGCGAGACCGACGCGCCCAGCAGCGGGTGCCCGGTTTCGCTGAGCCCGGCGCCGGTGACGTCGCCGGTCACGGCCGGGACATCCAGCCAGTACCGCTCGCGCTGGAACGCGTACGTCGGCAGTTCGACGTGGCCGCCGCCGGCGAGCACCGCGGCCCAGTCGACGTCGGCGCCGGCGGTGTGCAGCCCGGCGAGCGCGGTGAGCAGGGACCGCTCTTCGTCGTGTCCCTTGCGCAGCACCGATCCCACGCTCAGCTCGGCCGGTCCGGCGCAGTCCGGGACGAGCGCGGCGAGCACCGCGTCCGGACCCAGCTCGACGAACCGGGTGACGCCTTCGGCGGCCAGCCCGCGGATGCCGTCGGCGAACCGGACGGCCTCGCGCACGTGCCGCACCCAGTACTCCGGCGTCGCGACGTCCCCCACCGACGCGATCGGGATCCGCGGCCGCTGGTAGGTGAGACTCTCGGCGACGGCGGCGAACTCGCCGAGCATCGGGTCCATCAGCGGCGAGTGGAACGCGTGCGAGACCTCCAGACGCTTGGTCTTGCGGCCCAGTGCCGCGAAGTGCTCCTTGAGCGCCAGCACGGCTTCGGTCTCCCCCGAAACGACCACGGCGTCGGGTCCGTTCACCGCGGCCAGTGACACGCGCTCGTCGAGCAGCGGGACGACCTCGGCCTCGGGGACACCGATCGCCACCATGGCCCCACCCTCGGGCAAGGCTTCCATGAGCCGCCCGCGCGCGGCGACGAGCTTGGCCGCGTCGGCCAGCGAAAGCACCCCGGCGACGTGCGCCGCGGACAGCTCGCCGATCGAGTGGCCCGCGAGGAAGTCCGCGCGGACGTCCCACGATTCGAGGAGCCGGAACAACGCGACCTCGACGGCGAACAGCGCGGGCTGGGTGAAGCCGGTCCGGTCGAGCCGGGCCGCGTCGTCGCCGAAGATGACGTCGCGCAGCGGCAGGTCGAAGTGCGCGCAGACCGCGTCGAAGGCGTCGGCGAAGACCGGGAACCGCGCGTACAGCTCCTGTCCCATGCCGAGCCGCTGGGCGCCCTGCCCCGTGAACAGGAACGCCGTGCGGCCGGATCGGGCGGTGTGCTGCCGCAGTCCGGTGGCGGGGCGGTCCGCGGCCAGCGCGGCCAGTCCGTCACGCAGCTCGCCGAGGCTCTCGCCGACGACCACCGCACGGTGACCGAACTTCGCACGGGCGGACAGTGATCGGGCGACGTCAGCAGCGTCCACTTCGGACTCCGTCGCCGCCAGCAGCCGGCGCGCCTGGCCGCGCAGCGCGGCTTCGGTCCGGGCCGACACCGGCCAGACACTGAACCGTTGCGGGGAAACGACTTCCAGCGACTCGGGAAGCGAAGGTGCTTCTTCGAGGATCGTGTGCACGTTGGTGCCGCTGACCCCGAACGAGGACACCGCAGCGCGGCGCGGGTGGCCGTTCGCGGCCCACTCGACCGGCTCGGACAGCAGCTGCACCTGCCCGGCGGACCAGTCGATGTGCGGCGACGGCGTCTCGGCGTGCAGGGTGCGCGGCAGGACACCGTTGCGCAGCGCCTGCACCATCTTGATCACGCCCGCGATGCCGGACGCGGCCTGGGTGTGCCCGATGTTGGACTTCACCGACCCCAGCCACAGCGGCCGTTCGCGGTCCTGGCCATAGGTCGCGATGAGCGCCTGCGCCTCGATCGGGTCGCCCAGCGTGGTGCCCGTGCCGTGCGCTTCGACAGCGTCCACATCGGACGGTGTGAGCGCGGCGTCGGCCAGCGCCGCGCGGATGACGCGCTGCTGCGCGGGCCCGCTCGGGGCGGTCATGCCGTTGGACGCGCCGTCCTGGTTGACCGCGCTGCCGCGCACGACCGCGAGCACCGGGTGTCCCCGCCGCTGAGCGTCGGAAAGGCGTTCCACCAGTACCATGCCGACGCCCTCGGCCCAGCCCGCGCCGTCGGCGTCCGCGGAGAACGCGCGGCACCGGCCGTCCGGGGACAGCGCGCGCTGCCGGCTGAACTCGACGAACGTGTCGACCGAGGAGATCACCGTGACCCCGCCGGCCAGCGCGAGGTCGCACTCGCCCGACCGCAGGGCCTTGACCGCCCAGTGCAGCGCGACCAGCGACGACGAGCACGCCGTGTCGACCGTGACCGCCGGGCCTTCCAGCCCGAAGGTGTAGGCGATCCGGCCGGACGCGACACTGCCCGCGCTGCCGGTCGCCAGGTGCCCCTCGAACTCGCCCGGCGCGTGCCGCACCCGGGAGCCGTAGTCGTGGTAGTTGGAGCCGACGAACACGCCGGTCCGGCTGCCGCGCAGCAGCGCCGGGTCGATGCCCGCGCGCTCGACGGCCTCCCACGACGTCTCCAGCAGCAGCCGCTGCTGCGGGTCGATCGCCGGTGCCTCGCGCGGCGCGATCCCGAAGAACGCCGGGTCGAAGTCGGCCGCGTCGTGCAGGAAGCCGCCGCCGCGCGTGTAGAAGGTGCCGGGCTTGTCCGGGTCGGCGTCGAAGAGCCCTTCGATGTCCCAGCCGCGGTCGGCCGGGAACTCGCCGACCGCGTCGACGCCGTCGGCGACGAGCCGCCACAGGTCGTCCGGGTCGGCGACGCCGCCGGGGTAGCGGCAGGACATCGCGACGATGGCGATCGGCTCGTCGGTGCCCGCCACCACCGGGGCGGCGGTTTCGGTCAGCTCGTCGCCCACCAGCTCGCGCCGGACGTGGCCGGCGAGCGCGACGGCGGTCGGGTGGTCGAAGACGAGCGTGACCGGCAGCCGCAGGCCGGTGACTTCACCCAGGCGGTTGCGCAGGTCGACGGCGGTGAGCGAGTCGAAGCCGAGGTCGCGGAAGGCGCGGTCGGCCTCGATCGACTCGGGTCCGGGGTAGCCGAGCGCCACCGCGGCCTGGGCCTGGATCAGCTCCAGGACCAGCCGGTGCTGCTCGTCCGCTCCGAGCCCGGCCAGGCGCTGAGCCCAGCCGCTTTCGACGGCTGCGGCTTCCGGCGCGGCGGCTTCGGGGATGCCCAGGAGCGCGGCGCTCGGCCGGCCCTGGGCGAGGGTCTTGCGGTAGCGGTCCCAGCGGATGTCGGCGACGGCGAGCACGGTCTCGTCCTCGTCCAGAGCCTGCTGCAGCGCGAGGATCGCCAAGTCGGGGGCCATCGCGGGCAGGCCCTGCTCGGCGAGGCCTTCGCCGCGGCCGCCGGCCCACGCACCCCAGGCGACGGACGTCGCGGGCAGGCCCGCGGCGCGGCGCTCGCGGGCGAGCGTGTCGAGGTAGGTGTTGGCCGCGGCGTAGCTCGCCTGGCCCGGGCCGCCGAGTGTGCCCGCCAGCGAGGAGAACAGGACGAACGCGGAAAGGTCGCGGTCCGCGGTCAGCTCGTGCAGGTGCCGCGCGGCGTCGGCCTTGGGGCGCAGCACGTTCGCGATCCGCTCGCCGGTGAGGCCGTCGAGGACGCCGTCGTCGAGCACGGCGGCGGCGTGCACCACCGCGGTCAGGTCCGGCAGCCCGGCGAGGACTTCGGCGAGCTGGTCGCGGTCGGCGACGTCGCAGGTCGCGACGGTCAGCTCGGTGCCGAGGTCGGCCAGTTCTTCGGTCAGCTCGGGGAGATCCAGCCCGCGCCGGCTGGTGAGGATCAGCCGCTCGGCGCCGGCCCGGGCGAGCCAGCGGGCGAGGTGCGGGCCGACCCCGCCGGTGCCGCCGGTGAGCAGCACCGTGCCGGATGCCGTCCACGGCGTCGTCGTACCCCGGGCCGGTTCCGCGCGGACGAGCCGGCGGCCGAAGACGCCGGACGCGCGCACGGCGACCTGGTCCTCGCCGGGCGACCCGAGGACGGCGGCGAGCCGGGCGACGGCGCGGGCGTCGAGGTCGGCCGGGAGGTCGACCAGGCCGCCGAAGCGCTGCGGGTACTCGATGGCCGCGATCCGGCCGAAGCCCCAGGTCAGGGCCTGCTCGGCGGCGCGGATCGGGTCCGCGTCGCCGGTGCTGACCGCGCCGCTGGTGGCCCACCAGAGCGGTGCGTCGAGGCCGGCGTCGCCGAGGGCGTGCAGCAGCGTCAGGTTCGGGACGAGACCGTCGAGCAGGGAGAGCACCCCCTGGAACGGGCCCGCCTCGCGAAGCAGCTCGGCCCACCGCTCCCGGTCCGCTTCGGACGGGAGCGCCAGCGGCCGCGCACCCAGGCCGTCGGCGAGGCCGTGCGGGTCGGGTCCGACGACGAGCCAGCCCGCCACGGTGGTGCCGGTCGCGACGGTGAGCGGCGTCCACTCGACCCGGTACCGCCAGTCGTCCACAGTGGACTTGGCCTGCCGGCCGCCGCGCCAGGCGGCGAGCGCTTCGAAGTCGGACTGCTCGACGGCGGCCCAGAACTCGTCGTCCAGCGGGTCGGCGTGGGCGGGGACGTCCAGCCAGTAGCGCTGGTGCTGGAAGGCGTAGGTGGGCAGCGGGATCGCCGAGGCGCTCGGGAAGACCGGGGCCCAGTCGACGTCGACGCCGCGGACGTGCAGCTCGGCCAGCGACGTGCGGAAGCGCGTCAGGCCGCCCTCGCCGCGCCGGAGCGTGCCGGTGGCGACGGCGTCCGGGACGGCCTCGGCGATCGCGGACGTGACGACCGGGTGCGGGCTGACCTCGACGAAGACGGTGTGCTCCCGCGCCGCCAGCGCCTCGACGGTCTGGGTGAACAGCACCGGCCGGCGCAGGTTGCGGTACCAGTACCCGGCGTCCAGCGTCGCCGTGTCGATCGGCTCGGCGGTCACCGTCGAGTAGAACGGGACCTCGCCGGTCCGCGGCTCGACCGTGGCGAGGACTTCACGCAGTTCGCTCTCGATCGCTTCCACGTGCGCCGAGTGCGACGCGTAGTCCACCGGGATCACGCGAGCACGGACGCCGTCGGCCACGCAGCGCGCGACCAGGGCCTCCAACGCCACCGGGTCACCGCAGACCACCGTCGAGGACGGGCTGTTGAACGCCGCGATCGAGATCCGGTCGTCGAGCAGGGCGGCCACGCGAGACGCGTCCAACGCGATCGACGCCATCCCGCCCCGGCCCGCGAGCCCGGCGGCGATCGCCTTGCTGCGCAACGCGACCACGCGAGCACCGTCCATCAGCGACAGTCCACCCGCGACCACCGCCGCGGCGATCTCGCCCTGGGAGTGCCCCACGACGGCGTCCGGCGAGACGCCGTGCGACTGCCACAGCGCCGCCAGCGAAACCATGACCGCCCACGACATCGGCTGCACCACGTCGACCCGGTCCAGCGCACCTTCGCGCAGCTCGGCGAACGGCGACCAGTCGACAAAGGACTCCAGGGCCGCCGCGCACTCCGCGAACCGCTCCGCGAACACCGGCGACGAGTCCAGCAGCCCCACGGCCATCCCGGCCCACTGCGCGCCCTGGCCCGGGAAGACGAACACCGTCCGTCCCACCGCGGACGCCACCCCGGTCACCACCGACGCGCTCGGCGTCCCGGTGGTCAGGTCGGTGAGCCCGGCCAGCAAAGCGTCGCGGTCGTCGCCGAGCACCACGGCCCGGTGCTCGAACGCGGTGCGCGTCGAAGCGAGGGACCAGCCGACGTCCGCGATGTCCGCGGTGCCGACCGCCGCCAGCTTCTCCGCCTGCGCGGGGAGTCCGGCCGCCGAGCGGGCCGAAAGCACCCACGGCACCGGTCCCACGACCGGCTCTCGCTCGACGACCGGCTCGGGAGCCGGGTCGTGTTCGAGCACGACGTGGGCGTTGGTGCCGCCGACGCCGAACGAGGACACGCCGACGCGGCGGGGTCCCGGCTTGTCCGGCCACGGCGTGGCCTCGGTGAGCAGTTCGAGGGCCCCGGAGGACCAGTCGACATGCGGCGACGGGTGTTCCGAGTGCAGCGAGCGCGGCAGGACGCCGTGACGCATGGCCAGCACCATCTTGATGACGCCGGCGGCGCCCGCCGCGGCCTGGCTGTGCCCGATGTTCGACTTGACCGAGCCGAGCCACAACGGGGCCGTGCGGTCACGGCCGTAGGTGGCCATCAGGGCCTGCGCCTCGATCGGGTCGCCCAGCGTGGTGCCCGTGCCGTGCGCCTCGACGGCGTCCACTTCGGACGGTTCGAGCCCGGCGGCGGCCAGCGCGGAGAGGATCACGCGCTGCTGCGACGGGCCGTTCGGGGCGGTCAGGCCGTTGGACGCGCCGTCCTGGTTGGTCGCGGTGCCGCGGACCACGGCGAGCACGCGGTGTCCCTTGCGCTTCGCGTCGGAAAGCCGTTCGACGAGCAGCATGCCGACGCCCTCGGCCAGGCCCATGCCGTCGGCCTCGGCGGAGAACGGCTTGCTCCGGCCGTCGGCGGCCAGCGCGCGCTGGCGGCTGAACGCGACGAACGGCGCCGGGGTCGACATCACCGCGACGCCGCCGGCCAGCGCGAGGTCGCACTCCCCCGACCGCAGCGCCTGGCCGGCCAGGTGCAGCGCGACCAGCGACGACGAGCAGCCGGTGTCGATCGTGACCGCCGGGCCTTCGAGCCCGAAGGTGTAGGCGACGCGCCCGGACGTGACGCTGCCGGTCCCGCCGGTGACCAGGTGGCCCTCGACGCCCTCGGGAACTTCCCGCAGCCGCTGGCCGTAGTCGTGACCGCTGGCGCCGACGAACACGCCGGTGCGGCTGCCGCGGACGGTGGCCTGGTCGAACCCGGCGTCCTCGAAGGCTTCCCACGAGGCTTCCATGACGACGCGCTGCTGCGGGTCCATCGCGAGGGCTTCGCGCGGGCTGATGCCGAAGAAGCCCGGGTCGAACTCGGCGGCGTCGTAGAGGAACCCGCCCGCGCGGGTGTAGCTGTGGCCGGCGCTGTCGGGGTCGGGGTCGTAGAGGTCGCCCGGGTGCCAGCCGCGGTCGCCGGGGAACTCGCCGATGGCGTCGGCCTCGGCCATCATCAGGTCCCACAACTGCTTCGGGCTGCCGATGCCGCCGGCGAACCGGCAGCTCATGCCGACGATGGCCAGGGGCTCGTCGGTCGCGACGGCCGACGCCACCACTTCGGGTGCCGGGGCGCCGAGGACCTCGGTGCGGACGTGCCGGGCGAGGGTGGTCGCGTTCGGGTAGTCGAACACGAGGGTGGCGGACAGCTTGAGGCCGGTGGCCGCGGTGAGCCGGTTGCGCAGTTCGATCGCGGTCAGCGAGTCGAAGCCCAGCTCCCGGAACGCCCGCGAGGAGTCGACGTCCTCCGGCCCGGCGTAGCCGAGCACGGCGGCCGCGTGCTTGCGGACCAGTCCGAGCAGTTCGCGCTCCTGGTCCGGTTCGGACAGGGGGGACAGCTTGGCGCGCAAGGCACCCGCGGCGCCGGTCTCCTCCTCGGTGACCTCCGACTCGGCGGCCAGCACGGCCGCGACCTCGGGTACCTCGGACAGCAGCGGCCGCGGGCGGGCGGCGGTGAAGACCGGGACGAACCGCTCCCAGTCGATGTCGGCGACGGCCAGGAACGGCTCGGCGTGGTCGAGCACCTGGCCGAGCCCGAGCAGCGCCGGTTCCGGGGCCATGAACGGGATCCCGCGCCACTTGAGCTGGTCGGCGACGACGTCGGAGACCATGCCGTCGCCGGCCCAGATGCCCCAGGCGACCGAGGTCCCGGCGAGCCCGCGAGCGCGGCGGCTCTCGGCGAGCGCGTCGACGAAGGCGTTCGCGGCGGCGTATGCGCCGTGGTCGCCACTGCCCCACACGCCTGCGACCGAGGAGTACAGCACGAAGGCGTCGAGGTCGGCTTCGCCGAACAGGGCGTCGAGGTGGCGGGCGCCGGCGAGCTTCGCGCGGGCGCCCTCTTCGAACTCGGGCAGGTCCGTGTCGGACAGGGCGGCCAGCAGGCCGACGCCGGCGGTGTGCACGACCGTGCGGATCTCTCGCAGGCCGCTGACCAGCGACGTCAGCGCCTCGCGGTCGGCGACGTCGCACGCGGCGATCGTCACCTCGACGCCCATCGCTTCGAGTTCTTCCCGCAGTTCGACGGCGCCGGGCGCGTCGGGACCGCGGCGGCTGGTGAGCACGAGGTGCTCGGCCCCGCGGCCGACGAGCCAGCGGGCGACGTGCGCGCCGAGCCCGCCGGTGCCGCCGGTGATCAGCGCGGTGCCGCTCGTCCGCCACTCGGGCGCGGTGCCGCTCAAGGGCGCGCGGCGCAGGCGGCGCTGGTACAGCCCGGAGTCGCGGACGGCCAACTGGTCTTCGTCGCCGATCCCGGCGAGCGCGGCGCAGAGCCGGGTCGCGGCCGGTTCGTCCAGGGTTTCCGGCAGGTCGACCAGGCCGCCCCAGCGGTCGGGGTGCTCCAGGGCGAGGACGCGCCCGAGGCCCCCGGTCGTGGCCTGGCCGGGACGCGGCGCCTCGTCGCCGGGCACGACGACGGCGGTGCCCTGCGTCGCGAGCCAGAGCGGCGCGCCGATGCCGGCGTCGCCGAGAGCCTGGGAGAGCAGGAGGTTCGCCGCGAGTCCCCGGGACAGCACCGGGTGCGTGGCGTGCGCACTCTCATCGAGCGCGAGCAGGGAGAGCACGCCGGCGACGTCGGTCTCGGTGCGCAGCCGCTCGGCCAGCGACGCGCGGTCGTCGGCCTCGTCGACCTGCAGGGTGCGGACCACCGCGCCGGCCTTCTCCAGGGCGTCGAGGCAGACGTCGGGCGCGTGCACGACCAGCCAGGTGCCGGACAACGCCGGTGCGGGTGCGGCGACCGGGTGCCAGGTGATCCGGTACCGCCACTGGTCCACTGTGGACAGCTCGGTGCGGCGGTGGCGCCAGTCCGCCAGCGCGGGCAGCACCTCCTCCCACGGCGTTTCCGCGGAGACGCCCAGCTCGTCGGTCAGGGCGCCGTCCTCGACGGCGGTCCAGAACCCGTCGTCGGCCGCGGCGGTCTCGACCGGGGTTTCGAGCCAGTAGCGCTGCCGCTGGAAGGGATATGTCGGCAAAGCGACCGGCTGCGCCTGCGGGTAGACGGCCGACCAGTCGACGTCGTGGCCCTGCGTCCACAGCTGCGCCACCGACGTCAGGAACCGCGTCAAGCCGCCTTCGCCACGCCTGAGCGTGCCGACGACGGCCGCCGAACCGGGGTCGAGCGCGGCGTCCAGGGTCTCCTGGATGCCGCCGCCGAGGACGGGGTGCGGGCTCGATTCGACGAAGAACCGGTGCCCGTCGGCGATGAGGGTGCTGGTGGCGTCCTGGAACCGCACGCGGTGCCGCAGGTTGCGGTACCAGTAGGCGGCGTCGAGGGTCTCGGCCGCCTCGCCGGTGACGCTGGAGACGAACGCGATCCGCGGGGCGCGGGGTTCGAGGTCCGCCAGGGCTTCCAGGAGTTCGGCTTCGAGGACTTCGACCACCGCGGAGTGCGACGCGTAGTCCACCGGGATCCGGCGCACGCGCAGACCTTCGGACTCGGCGCGCGCCAGGACCTCCTCGACGGCGGCGATCTCGCCGGAAATCACCACCGACGCGGGTCCGTTCACCGCGGCGATGGACACCCGTCCGGCCGCGGGCAGCGTCTCGACCTGTGCTTCCGGTGCCGCGATCGAGGCCATCGCTCCGAGCCCAGCGAGCCGGCCGGCGATCAGCTTGCTGCGCAGCGCGACGACCTTCGCGCCGTCGGACAACGACAGCGCACCGGCGACGACGGCGGCCGCGATCTCGCCCTGCGAGTGCCCGACCACGGCGTCCGGCGTGACGCCGTGGGACTCCCACAGCGCGGCGAGCGAGACCATGACCGCCCACGAGGCCGGCTGCACGATGTCGACGCGTTCCAGGGCGGTCGCGTCGCCGAGGACGTCGGTCAGCTTCCAGTCCACGAAAGCCGACAGCGCCGCCTCGCATTCGGCCATCCGGGCCGCGAACACCGGGGCTGCGGCCAGCAGATCCACGGCCATCCCGGCCCACTGCGCCCCTTGGCCGGGAAAGACCAGCACGGTCCCCCCGACGGCCTGCGCCTCGCCGCCGACCACCGTGCCACCGGCGGCCGTGCCGGAGTCGGCGATCTCGCGGACGCCCGCGACCAGTGCGGGCAAGTCTCGGCCGATCACCGCGGCACGGTGCTCGAACGCCGAGCGCGTCCCGGCCAGCGACCAGCCGACGTCGGCGATGTTTCCGTCCCGCAGGTCCGCCAGCTCCGCCGCGCGGGCCTTCAAAGCGGCGTCGGACCGGCCCGACAGCACCCACACCGCGGTGTCCACAGTGGACTCCGCGACCGCCTCGGGTTCGTCGGTGACGCCTTCCAGCACGACGTGCGCGTTGGTGCCGCTGCCACCGAAGGACGACACCCCGGCCCGGCGCGGCGCACCGGTCTCGGGCCACTCCGTCTGTTCGGTCAGCAGCGAGACCGCGCCGTCGGTCCAGTCCACGTGCGGGGTCGGCTCGCCGACGAACAGCGTCTTCGGCAGGACGCCCGCGCGCAGGGCCAGGACCATCTTGATCACGCCGGCGACGCCGGAGGCGGCCTGTGTGTGGCCGATGTTCGACTTGACCGTGCCGAGCAGCAGCGGCCGTTCGCGGTCGCGGCCATAGGTCGCCTGCAAGGCCTGCGCCTCGATCGGGTCGCCCAGCTTGGTGCCGGTGCCGTGCGCCTCGATGACGTCGACCTGCTCGGGCGCGAGCCGCGCGTTGGCCAGCGCCGCCTCGATGACGCGCTGCTGCGCAAGCCCGTTGGGGGCGGTCAGGCCGTTCGACGCGCCGTCCTGGTTGATCGCGGTGCCGCGGATAACGGCGAGCACCGGGTGGCCGTTGCGGCGCGCGTCGGACAGCCGTTCCAGCAGCACGACACCGACGCCTTCGCCCCAGCCGGTGCCGTCGGCGTCGGCGGAGAAGGCGCGGCAGCGGCCGTCGGAGGAGAGACCGCGCTGGCGGCTGAACTCGACGAAGTTGCGGGGGTTGGCCATCACGGTCGCGCCGCAGGCCAGGGCCATCGAGCACTCGTCGTTGCGCAGCGCGGAGACCGCCAGGTGCAGGGCGACCAGCGAGGACGAGCACATCGTGTCGACGGTGACGGCCGGGCCCTCCAGCCCGAAGGTGTAGGCGAGCCGGCCGGAGAGCACGGCGGCCGAACCACCGGTGAGCAGGAGCCCTTCCAGGCCTTCGGGCGCGGTAACCATGCCGCCCGCGTAACCCTGGTTGCTGGCGCCGACGAACACGCCGGTCTTGCTGCCGCGCAGGCCCGCCGCGTCGAGCTTCGCCCGCTCGAACGCCTCCCAAGTGGTCTCCAACAGGAGCCGCTGCTGCGGGTCCATCGCGACGGCCTCGCGCGGGGAGATGCCGAAGAACGCCGGGTCGAACTGGGCGGCGTCGGTCAGGAAGCAGCCGTCGCGGACGTAGCTGCGGCCGACCCGCTCGGGGTCGGGGTCGTAGAGCTCCGGGTCCCAGCCGCGGTCGGCGGGCCACGGCGACACGGCGTCGCGGCCCTCGGCAAGCAAGTCCCACAGCTGCTCGGGGTCGGTCACCCCGCCCGGGAACCGGCAGCTCATGGACACGACGGCGATCGGTTCGGCGCGGCGCTCGGTGACGTCGTGCAGGCGGCGGTTGGCCAGCTTCAGATCGGCCGTGACCCGCTTGAGGTAGTCACGGAGCTTGTCCTCGTTGCGCATCTGCGTCCGCTCCTGGGAAGGTTTTCCGGTCACGTCAAGAGATTCCGAGTTCTCGGTCGATCGCCGCGAACATCTCGTCGTCGGTCGCCGTGTCGAGTTCCAGGCCGTCGTCTTCGTCGTCGCCCGTGTCGTCCCACTTCCACAGCAGCTTCCGCAGCCGGGCGGTGACGAGCTCGGTCGGCAGGGCCGCCAGCGCGGCCTCGATCCGGTCCAGCTCGTCGTCCGCGGTGTCCTCGGTGAAAAGGCCTTCGAGCACGTGCTGGGCCACGGCGGCGGGGGTCGGGTAGTCGAAGACCAGCGTGGCGGGCAGCTTCAGACCGGTCGCCGCGCTGAGCCGGTTGCGCAGGTCGAGCGCGGTCAAGGAGTCGAACCCGAGCTCCTTCAACGTCTGCGTGGGCCGGACGGCGTCGCGGCCCGGGAAGCCGAGCACCGTGGCGGCCTCGCCGCGAACCAGGTCGAGCACGACCCGCTCGCGTTCGTTTTCCGACGCCGCACGCAGCCGCTTCGCCAGCTCGCCGTCACTGTCCACAGGGGACTCCTGCTGCGCTTCGGGTAGCTCTCGCAGCAGCGGGCGTTGCCGGGACGCGGTGTAGAGCGGGGTGAACTTCGCCCAATCGATGTCGGCGACGACCGTCGTCGGACCGCTGGTGTCGACCGACGGCTGGATCGCGGTGACGGCCAGCTCGGGCCGCATCATCGGGACCCCGCGCCGCTCCAGCTGCGCACCGACGTTCTCGTCCACCATGCCGCCGCCCGCCCAGGCACCCCAGGCGATCGAGGTCGCCGGCACCCCGCGGTCGCGCCGCTGGTGGGCCAGCGCGTCCAGGTAGGCGTTCGCGGCGGCGTAGCCCGCCTGGCCCGCGTTGCCCCAGACGCCTGCGCCGGAGGAGAACAGGACGAACGCGTCCAGGTCCCCGCACAGCTCGTCGAGGTTCCGCGCGCCGCGCACCTTGGCCTCGGCCAGATCCGCGAAGTCGGCCAGGGTCACGGCGGTGATCGGGCGTTCGACGTCCACCGCGCCGGCCGTGTGGACCACGGCGTTCACCGGCGGCAGCTCCGCGAGCAGTTCGCGCAGGGCGTCGCGGTCCGAGACGTCGCAGGCGGCGACGGTGACCTTCGCCCCGAGTGCGGACAGCTCGCCCGTGAGGTCCGTGGCCCCAGGCGCCTCTTCGCCCTGGCGGCTCAGGAGCACCAGGTGCTCGGCACCGTTCGCGGCGAGCCAGCGGGCGACCTGCCCGCCGAGCGCGCCGGTGCCGCCGGTGACCAGCGCTGTGCCGTGCGGCCGCCAGCGGACGGGCGGGGAGGCCGCCGCGCGGACCAGCCGGCGGGCGAACACCCCCGACGGCCGCAGCGCCACCTGGTCTTCGCCGTCGTGGCCGGTGAGGACCGCCGCGAACCGGCCGGCGGTCGTGGCGTCGGTGACGGGCGGCAGGTCGACGAGGCCGCCCCAGCGGTCGGGCTGGTCGAGGCCGAGGATCCCGCCGAGGCCCCAGGCCATCGCCTGGGCCGGGCTGTGCAGGGGCTCGCCCGGACCGGTCGAGACGGCGCCGCGGGTCGCGAACCACAGCGGGGCGGCGATCCCGGCGTCGGCCAGCGCCTGCGTGAGCACGACGTTGCCGGCGAGCCCGGCGGTGAGCACGGGGTGCTCGGCGTGCGGCTCGTCGTCGAGCGCCAGCAGGGAAACCACCCCGGCCGGCGTGTCTTCGGCGGCCAGCAGGGCCGCCAGCTCGGAACGGTCCTGAGCGGCCACTTCGAGCACGCGGACGTCTTCGCCGAGCAGGTCCCGAAAGTCGGCCCCGGCGGGCACCACGGCCAGCCAGCCCGCATCGAGCGTCGTGGCGCGGGGAGTGGCCAGGGGGCTCCAGCGGACCTCGTAACGCAATTCGTCCACTGTGGACCGGACGACCGGGGCGGCGGAGCGCGGTTCGAGCCAGAACCGCTGACGCTGGAACGGGTACGTCGGCAGCGGAACCGTCCGCTTGACCGGGTACAGCACCGACCAGTCGACGTCGTGGCCGTGTGCCCACAGCTGGGAGAGGGAAGCCAGGAACCGCCGGAGGTCACCCGCGTTGCGCCGCAGGGTGCCGACGACGGCGGCGCTCTCCTCCGTCTCGTCGAGGGTTTCCTCGATCCCGCCGCCGAGCACCGGGTGCGGGCTGACTTCGACGAAGAACCGGTGCCCGGCTTCGATGAGCGTCTTCGTGGCGTCGTGGAACCGCACCGGCTGACGCAGGTTGCGGTACCAGTACCCGGCGTCGAGCGTGGCCGTGTCGACCGGCGTGCCGGTGACGCCGGAGAGGTAGGTGATCGCCGACGGCCGGGGCCGGACCGGCGCCAGGACCTCGCTCAGCTCGGCTTCGATCGCCTCGACCGCGGCCGAGTGCGATGCGTAGTCCACCGGGATCCGGCGGACGCGCAGGTGGTCACCGGTTTCGGCGACCAGTTCGTCCAAGGCCTCGACCTCGCCGGAGACGACGACCGAACCCGGCCCGTTCACCGCGGCGATGGAGAGCCGGCCGCCGTAGGGCTCCAGCAGTGGGGCGACCTCGGCTTCCGGGGCGGCGATCCACGCCATCCCGCCGCGTCCGGCGAGCCCGGCGGCGATCGCCTTGCTGCGCAACGCCACCACCCGGGCACCGTCCTCGAGGGACAGTCCACCCGCGACCACCGCGGCGGCGATCTCGCCCTGCGAATGCCCGACGACCGCGTCGGGTTCGACCCCGTGCGCCCGCCAGAGCGCGGCCAGGGACACCATCACGGCCCACGACACCGGTTGCACGACGTCAACCCGTTCGAGGGCGTCCGCGTCGCCCAGGACCTCGGTCAGCGACCAGTCCACGTACGGGGCCAGCGCGGCCGCGCACTGCGCGATCCGCTCGGCGAAGACGGGCGACTCGTCGAGCAGGTCGACCGCCATCCCGGCCCATTGCGCACCCTGGCCGGGGAAGACGAAGACGGTCTCCCCCGCGGTCCCGGTGGTCACAGGGCTCCCCGCGGCCAGCTCACGCAACCCGGCCAGAAGCTCGTCGCGATCGCCGACGACCGCCGCCCGGTACTCGAACGCCGGCCGGGTGCTGACCAGTGACCAGCCGACCTCGGCGACGCCGTGCTCTGCCTCCGCCAGCGCCGCTGCCTGCTCGCGCACGGCGGCTTCGGATCGGCCCGACAGCACCCACGTGCCCACGGTGTCCGGAAGTGCCTCCACCGGCGCCGCTTCGGGTGCCTGCTCCAGGATCACGTGCGCGTTGGTGCCGCTGATGCCGAACGCCGACACGCCCGCGCGCCGCGGGGCCCCGGTCTCGGGCCACGCGCGCTCCTCGGCCGTCAGCTCGACCACACCGGACGACCAGTCCACCTCCGCCGTCGGCTCGTCGAGGTGCAGCGTCTTCGGCAGCTGCCCGTGCCGCATCGCCTCGACCATCTTGATCACGCCGGCGACGCCGGACGCGGTCTGCGTGTGCCCGAGGTTGGACTTCAGCGACCCGACCAGCAGCGGCCGTTCGCGGTCCGGGCCGTACGCGGCGATCAGCGCCTGCGCTTCGATCGGGTCGCCCAGCGGGGTGCCGGTGCCGTGCGCTTCGACGACGTCCACTTCGGACGGACGCAGGCCCGCTCCCGCCAGCGCGGCGCGGATGACCCGCTGCTGGGACCCGCCGTTCGGCGCGGTCAGGCCGTTGGACGCGCCGTCGGAGTTGATCGCCGACCCGCGCAGCACCGCGAGCACCGGGTGCCCGTGGCGGCGCGCGTCGGACAGCCGCTCGACCAGCAGGACGCCGACGCCCTCGGCGAGGGCGAACCCGTCGGCGGCGGCGGCGAACGGCTTGCAGCGGCCGTCGGGCGCGAGGCCGCGCTGGCGGCTGAAGCCGAGGAACTGGCTCGGCGTCGACATCACCATCGATGCGCCCGCGAGCGCCATCGAGCACTCGCCGGAGCGCAGCGACTGCGCCGCGAGGTGCAGGGCCACCAGCGACGACGAGCACGCCGTGTCGACCGTGACGGCCGGACCCTCCAGGCCGAGGACGTAGGCGATCCGGCCGGAGGCGACGCTGGACACCGCGCCGGTGACCAGGTAGTCCTCGCCCTCGGAGCCGCCGCCCGAGCCGTAGGCCTGGTCGGTCATGCCGACGAACACGCCGGCCGGGGTGCCGTGCAGCGCGGTGGGGTCGATCCCGGCGCGTTCGAACACCTCCCAGCAGACCTCCAGCAGCAGCCGCTGCTGCGGGTCCATCGCGACGGCTTCGCGCGGCGAGATCCCGAAGAACGCCGGGTCGAACCGGGTGGCGTCGGCGAGGAACCCACCGTGACGCGCGTAGGTCGTGCCGGGCCGGCTCGCGTCGCTGTCGTAGAGCGAGCCGAGATCCCAGCCGCGGTCGGCGGGCAGGCCGGAGATCGCGTCGACGCCGTCGGTCAGCAGCGTCCAGAGCTGTTCGGGCGTGGTGACGCCGCCGGGGAAGCGGCAGCCCATCGCGACGATGGCGATCGGGTCGTCGTCGGCGGGGGCCGCGACCGGGACCGGCGTCGCGTCCACAGTGGACTCCGGGGCCACCTCGGCCAGCAGGTGCTCGGTCAGCAGTGCGGCGGTCGGGTGGTCGAACACGAGGGTGCTCGGCAGCTTCAGCCCGGTCGCCGCGCTCAGCCGGTTGCGCAGCTCGACGGCGGTGAGCGAGTCGAAGCCGAGATCCTTGAACGCACGCCGGACGTCGACGGTCTCCGGGCTCGCGTGCCCGAGCGCGGCCGCGACCTGCTGCCGGACCACAGTGGACACGAACTTTTCGCGCTCCGGCCCGGTGAATGCGGCGAGCTGATCACCCCAGCCCGACGTTTCCGGGGACTGTTCGCGGAGCTGCTTGACCGCGGGCTGCTCGGCGAGCAGCGGGCTCGGCCGGACGGCGGTGAAGACGTCGGCGAACACCGGCCAGTCGATCTCGGCCAGCGCGACGAACGCCTCTTCGTGGCCCAGCGCCTGCCCGAGGCCGGCCAAGGCGAGCTCGGGCTCGATGACCGGGACGCCGCGGCGGGCGAGGACGTCGTGCAGGGTCTCGGCGATCATGCCGCCGCCCGCCCAAGGGCCCCAAGCGATCGACAGCGCGGTCCGGCCGAGCGCGCGGCGGCGCAGGGCGAGCGCGTCGAGGTAGGCGTTCGACGCGGCGTAGGCGGCGTGGTCGGCGACGCCCCAGACCCCGGAGATCGAGGAGAAGAGCACGAAGGCGTCCAGCTCGCGGTCGCCGAGCAGGTCGTCGAGGTGCTGTGCGCCGAGCACCTTGGCCCGCAGGACTTCGGCGATCGCGGCCGGGTCGGTGTCGTCGAGCGTGGCGAGCGTGCCGACACCCGCCGCGTGGACGACGGTCCGGAGGTCGTCGATGCCGTCGACCAGCTCCCGGAGGGCGTGCGCGTCGGTGACGTCGCAGATCACGGCGCTCACCCGGGGGCCCAGCTCGGCCACGTCGGCGGCGCGGCGACCGGTCAGGACGACGTGCTCGGCGCCGTGGGCGACGAGCCACCGGGCGAGGTGCCTGCCCAGCGCACCTGTGCCGCCGGTGACCAGCGCCGTGCCCCGGGTCTCCCAGGTCCGGCCCGGCGTCTTGCCCCGCACCGAGGCGGGGACCAGCCGGCGGACGAGCACTCCGGTCGGCCGGATGGCGACCTGGTCCTCGTCGCCGGCCAGTACGGCGGCCAGGCGCGCGGCGGCCTCGGCGTCCCAGGTCCCGGGCAGGTCGATCAGCCCGCCCCAGCGGCCGGGGTGTTCCAGCGCGGCGACGCGGCCGAGGCCCCAGACCGCCGCCTGCGCCGGCTTCGGCGCCGGGTCGGTGTCGAGCGCGGCGACCGCGCCCCGGGTGAGGGACCACAGCGGTGCGTCGATCCCGGCGTCACCGAGTGCTTGGACGAGCACGGCCACGCTGGTGACCGCGTGGATCGGGTCATCGGAAGTCCCCAGCGCGAGGACGCCGTCGGGAGTCAGGCCGGCCAGTCGTTCGGCGATCGTCGCGCGGTCGTCCTCGGCGGTGACGAGCACCTCGACGAGGTCGGCGTCCAGCCCGGCGAGGGCTCCGGCGGTGGGCGTGACCACGAGCCACGTACCGGTGAGCGGGGTGGCGGGCGGCTCGGGCCAGGCACGCCAGGTGATGCGGTGGCGCCAGGTGTCCAGGTCGGCTTGCCGCCGCCACCGGGACAGCGCGACCCGGGCGTCGCGCCACGGCAGGTCGTCGGCGAGGCCGAGCGTGTCGTCGTCGAGCGCGGTCCAGAACCCGCTGTCATCGCTGGACTTGGCCGCCGGTTCGATCCAGAAACGCTGACGCTGGAAGGGATAAGTCGGCAGCGGAACCGTGCGGCGGCGGGGGTAGAGGGCCGACCAGTCGACGTCGTGGCCGCGCGCCCACAGCTGGGCCGCCGACAGCAGGAACCGGCGGAGGCCGCCTTCGCCGCGGCGCAGCGTCCCCACCACCGCCGCTTCTTCGAGGGTCTCCTGGAGCCCGCCGCCGAGCACCGGGTGCGGGCTGACTTCGACGAAGAACCGGTGCCCGCGCTCGGCGAGGACGTCGGCGGTGTCGCGGAACAGGACCGGCTGACGCAGGTTGCGGTACCAGTACCCGGCGTCCAGGGTCGCGGTGTCAATCGGTTCGGCGGTCACGGTCGAGTAGAACGGGATGTCGCCGGTGCGCGGCCGGATCGGGGCCAGCACCTCGCGCAGTTCGGCTTCGATCGCCTCGACGTGCGCCGAGTGCGACGCGTAGTCCACCGGGATCACCCGCGCCCGAACGCCGTCGCTTTCGCAGCGCGCGACCAGTTCCTGCAGGGCAACGGGGTCGCCACACACGACGGTCGACGACGGGCTGTTGAACGCCGCGATCGAAATCCGTTCGTCGAGCAGGGCTTCGACCCGCTCGGCGGCGAGCGCGATCGACGCCATCCCACCCCGCCCGGCGAGCCCGGCCGCGATCGCCTTGCTGCGCAACGCGACCACCCGGGCACCGTCCACCAGGGACAGTCCACCCGCGACGACGGCCGCGGCGATCTCACCCTGGGAGTGGCCCACGACAGCGTCCGGCGTGACTCCGTACGACTGCCACAGCGCGGAGAGGGACACCATCACCGCCCACGACAGGGGCTGCACCACGTCGACGCGGTCCAGCGCGCCTTCGCGGAGGATGGCGAAAGGCGACCAGTCGACAAAGGACTCGAGAGCTGACGCGCACTCGGCGAACCTGTCCGCGAAGACCGGCGACTCGTCGAGCAGCCCGGCCGCCATGCCCACCCACTGCGCACCTTGGCCGGGGAACACGAAGACCGTGCGCCCCACCGGGCCGGTGACGCCGGTGACCACGGACGCGCCGGGGGTCCGCGTGGCGATCTCGCCCAGGCCGGCCAGGAGCTCGGCGCGTTCGCCGACCACGGCGGCCCGGTGCTCGAAGGCGGTCCGCGTCGCGGCGAGGGACCAGCCGACTTCCGCGACGCCGTGCGGCGTCTCCGCCAGCGCCGACGCGCGGTCCGCCACCGCGGCGTCGGTCCGGCCGGACAGCACCCACACTCCCAAGGTGTCCTCTTCGGACACCACGGGGGCCGGTTCCGGGGCCTGTTCGACGATGACGTGCGCGTTGGTGCCGCTGATGCCGAACGAGGACACGCCGGCCCGGCGGGGCGCGCCGGTCTCCGGCCACGGCTGTTCCGCCGAGGCGAGCGTCACCGCGCCGGCGGACCAGTCGACCCGCGGGCTGGGCTCGTCGGCGTGCAGGGTCCGCGGCACCACGCCGTGGCGCAGGGCCTGGACCATCTTGATCACGCCGCCGATGCCCGCCGCGGCCTGGGTGTGCCCGAGGTTCGATTTCAGCGAACCGAGCAGCAGCGGCCGTTCGCGGTCCTGGCCGTAGGTGGCGATGAGTGCCTGGGCTTCGATCGGGTCGCCGAGCGGGGTTCCGGTGCCGTGCGCCTCGACGACGTCCACTTCGGATGGTTCGAGTCCGGCGTCGGCCAGCGCGGAGCGGATCACGCGTTGCTGCGAGGGGCCGTTGGGCGCGGTCAGGCCGTTGGACGCGCCGTCGGAGTTGACCGCCGTGCCGCGGACGACGGCGAGCACGGGGTGGCCCAGCCGCTGAGCGTCGGACAGGCGCTCGACCAGCACGACGCCGGCACCCTCGGCCCAGCCCGTGCCGTCGGCATCGGCCGAGAAGGCGCGGCAGCGGCCGTCGCGGGAGAGGCCGCGCTGGCGGCTGAACTCGACGAGCATGCCGGGGCTGGCCAGCACGGCCGCGCCGCCGGCGACCGCCATCGTGCATTCCCCCGCAAGCAGCGCGCGCACGGCGAGGTGCAGCGCGACCAGCGAGGACGAGCACGCGGTGTCGACCGTCAGGGCCGGGCCTTCCAAGCCGAGGACGTAGGCCAGCCGGCCCGACGCGACGCTGCCGGTGGTGCCGGTGAGCAGGTGGCCGTCGAAGCCTTCGCCGCCTTCGAACAGGCGCGGGCCGTACTCGGACGAGGTGGCGCCGACGTAGACGCCGGTGCGGCTGCCCTTCAGCGACGCGGGGTCGATGCCGGCGTGCTCGAACGCCTCCCACGTCGTCTCCAGCAGCAGCCGCTGCTGCGGGTCCATGGCGAGGGCTTCGCGCGGCGAGATGCCGAAGAAGTCCGCGTCGAACTCGGCGACGTCGGCGAGGAAGCCGCCGTGGCGCGCGTAGGACTTCCCGGCCTTGCCCGGGTTGGCGTCGTACAGGTCGTCGAGGTCCCAGCCGCGGTCGGCGGGCAGGCCGCCGATGACGTCGCGGCCGTCGGCGACGAGCTGCCACAGCTCGTCCGCCGAGCGCACGCCGCCCGGGTACCGGCAGCTCATCGCGATGATCGCGATGGGCTCGTCGGCGCGGGCCGTGACGGCCGGGGAGGTCACGGCCGGCTCGGAACGCAGCATCGCAGCGAGCCGGGTCGGGGTCGGGTGGTCGAACACGGAGGTGGCAGGCACCTTCAGGCCGGTCGCGGCGGACAGCCGCTCGCACAGCTCGACGCCGATGATCGAGTCGAAGCCGAGGTCCTTGAAGGAGGCCGTGGGGTCGATGGCGTCCGGGCCGGGGTGGCCGAGCACCAGCGCCGTGTGCGCGCGGACGGTTTCGAGCAGGTCCTGGGCCGGTTGCGGGTGGGCCTCCGGCCCCCGGTTTCCAGCGTATCGGTGAGTACCGACAGTTTCGGCGGTGTCGCCTTCGAGCCAGAAGCGCTCGCGCTGGAAGGCGTACGTCGGCAGGTCGACCGGGCCCCCGCCGGCGAAGGTGGACGTCCAGTCGATGCCGCCGCCCCGGGTCCACAGCTCGGCGACCGAGGTGGCGAAGCGTGCGGGGCCGCCGTCACCACGGCGGAGGGTGCCGACCGCGGCGGCGGGCCGGTCGGCGGCGGCCGCGGTCTCCAGCAGGCCGCCGACGAGCACCGGGTGCGGGCTGACCTCGACGAACAGGCCGACGCCCGCGTCCAGCGCGGCCCGGATCGCCGGGTCGAACAGCACCGGCTGCCGCAGGTTGGCGAACCAGTGGTCCGCGTCGAGGCGCTCGGTGTCGAGCAGGCCGCCCGCGGTCGAGGAGTAGAACGGGACTTCCGACGGCTGAGGCCGGATTCCGGCGATCAGCCGCAGCAGCTCGTCCTTCAGGGGCTCGGCCTGTGCGGAGTGCGAGGCGTAGGCGATGGCGATCCGGCGCGAACGCACCTCGCGCGCGCTGAATTCGGCCTGCAGTTCGTCGAGGGCGTCGAGGTCGCCGGAGACCGCGGTGGTCGCCGGGCCGTTGACCGCGCCGACCGAGAGCCGGCCGGGGTAGGCGTCCAGGAACTCCGTCACGGCCGCGACCGGGAGGTCGACCGACAGCATGCCGCCGTTGCCCGCCATCCGTGTGGCGAGCAGCTTGGCCCGCAGCGCGACGATCCGTGCCGCGTCATCCAGCGACAGCGCGCCCGCGACGACTGCGGCCGCGAGTTCGCCCTGGCTGTGCCCCAGTACGGCGGCAGGTTCGACCCCACGCGCTCGCCACTCGGCGGCCAGCGACACCGCTACCGACCAGAACACCGGCTGCAGCACGTCGGTGCGGTCGAGCGAGGGAGCCCCGGGGGTCTCCCGCAGGACGTCGACGACGTCCCAGTCCAAGTGTGGTGCGAGCGCGGCGGCGCATTCGGCCAGCCGCGCGGCGAACACCGGCGAACCGTCCAGGAGCTCGGCGGCCATTCCGGCCCATTGCCCGCCCTGGCCGGGGAAGACGAAGACGACGCGGTCGTCGCTCGTGGCGGTGACGCCCTGGGTGCGGCCCATGCCGTCCGCGACCGCGCGCAGCGCGTCCCGGCCGTCGGCGACCGCGCGGTGCGCGAAGGCCGTGCGGTGGTTCGCCAGTGACCACCCGATGTCCACGGCGGACAGTTCCGGGTGTTCGTCCACATGCGACAGCAGGCGGGCCGCCTGCGCCCGCAGCGCCTCGGCGGTACGGGCCGAGAGCAGCCAGGGCGCGGTCGCGTCCGTCGTCTCGCGGGGCGCGGCGGGCTCGGCCGCTTCGACCACGACGTGGGCGTTGGTCCCGCCCATGCCGAACGAGCTGACCCCGGCGATCCGGGTTTCGGCGGCCCAGCCGGCGTTCTCCGCCACGACACGCAGCTTCAGCTCGTCCAGGGGGATCGCCGGGTTCGGCGTCGCGAAGTTGAGGCTCGCGGGCAGCGTGGCGTGGCGCACCGCGAGGACGGCCTTGAGCAGCCCGGCGATGCCCGCCGCGCCTTCCAGGTGCCCGATGTTGGTCTTGACCGAGCCGACCGGCAGCGGCTCGTCCCGCCCGGCGGCGAAGACCTCGCCCAGCGCGGCCGCCTCGATCGGGTCGCCGACCTTCGTCCCGGTCCCGTGCAGCTCGACGTAGCCCACGGCGGACGGCTCGATCCCGGCGTCGGCGTGGGCGCCGCGCACGACGGCGGCCTGGGCCTGGGCGTCCGGGACGGTCAGGCCGTCGCCGGCGCCGTCGTTGTTGACCGCGGTGCCGCGGATGACGCCGAGGATCTCGTCGCCGTCGGCCTGCGCCCGCGAAAGCAGCTTGAGGACGACGAGCCCGCCACCCTCGCCGCGCACGAAACCGTTGGCGCGTTCGTCGAAGGTGAAGCACTGCCCGTCCGGGGACAGGCCGCCGAACTTCGCCGTGGTGACGGCGTTGCCCGGCGAGAAGATCAGGTTGACCCCGCCCGCCAGCGCGACCGGGCATTCGCCGCGGCGCAGGCTCTGCACCGCCAGGTGGACGGCGACGAGCGAGGACGACTGGCCGGAGTCGACGGTGAAGCTCGGGCCGTGCGCGCCAAGCAGGTGCGAGACGCGGTTGCCCAGCAGGCTGCGGTGGACGCCGGTGATGGTGTGGTGGGTGATCGTTTCGGGGTCGCTCGCGTGCACGAGCGCGGCGTAGTCGTCCCACATGGCGCCGACGAACACGCCCGCGGCGCTCCCGCCGAGGCTCGCGGGCACGATCCCGGCGTGTTCCAGGGCTTCCCACGCCAGTTCCAGGACCAGCCGCTGCTGCGGGTCCATCGCGCCGGCCTCGCGTGGCGAGATGCCGAAGAACGCGGCGTCGAAGCGGTCGACGTCGTCGAGGAACCCGCCACGGCGAACCCCGGAGACGTCCGGGTCCCACCGCTCGGCGGGGACGTCGGTGATCGCGCTGCGGCCTTCGGTCAGCAGCCGCCAGAAGGCGGCGGGCCCGTCCGCGCCCGGGAGGCGGCAGGACAGCCCGACCACGGCGACCGGCTCGCCCGGAGTGCTCGCAAAACCCGTCATCTCACGCTCCATGGGCGGGCGGATTCCTTCCTCTGGCGACTGCTCGACCTTCACGGCAACACAGGCGCGGCGAGGCTGTCCACGGCGGACAGGTCAGGTCTAGTGCGGTGCCTAGGGGTCGTGGGGGGGTTTCACGTTTTGTAACACGCGTGTGACACAACCACCCCCCCCGCCCCCCCCGCGCCGGCCGCCCCGGGGCGCCCCC
>NZ_JAPZLD010000066.1:0-50986 GCF_030182635.1 Amycolatopsis ponsaeliensis | reverse complement strand
TTGCGCACGCCGTTCCCCGATCACTTGGTTGCTGACCTTCGACAAGCCAGAAACTAAGCCGGACAACGGCGTGCGCCCCTTCACGCCACGCTCAACCACCCACACATCGGTGCAAAGAGCCACTTAAGAGCCATGAGGGTGCCCTTCATGACATTCGCTGGCCATACCATACGGTATGGTATGGTCGCGCCATGGCGGGCAAGAGGGACTGGCTGGACGCGGGGTTGGTGCTGCTGGCGGAGCAGGGTGCGCCATCGGTGACCATCGAGCGGCTGACCGAGCGGCTCGGCCTGTCGAAGGGCTCCTTCTACCACCACTTCAAGGGCACGACCGGCTACCGGACCGCCCTGCTGGAGCACTTCGAGACCGAACGCACGACCCGGTTCATGGAGCAGGCCGAGGCGGCCGACGGCGATCGCCTGGGCACGTTGCTGAAGCTCGTCCTCACGCCCGGTCCCGGCCTCGGGCTCGAGATCGCCATCCGGGCCTGGGCGCTGCAGGACGCCGAAGCGCGGGCGGTCCAGGAGCGCGTCGACCGGACCCGCGTGGCCTACCTGACCGAGGTCAGCGGCGACGCGGGCCTGGCGCAGGCGCTGTACCTGATCGTCGTCGGCGCCGGGCAGGTCGTGCCGCCGCTGTCCGGCCGGGAGCTCAAGAGTGCGTTGGAACTCGTTCTGGGGAGAAGGAAATGACCGAGCCCTTCGTCGATGGTGCCGACTACGTCGAGTTCGAGGAGATCGAAAGCGAGAACAGCCTGCGCGAGTTCATCGCGGGCATGTTCGGCTGGTCACCGGTCTGGGTGAAGGCCCTGTTCGGCGCCCGGTACGTCCTCGCCAAGGCGCTGCGGCTGGACACCGCATCCGTGCCGCGGTCCGGCCGGCTCCGGCCCGAGGACGTCGGGTTCGCGCCCGGCGACCGGGTCGCGTTCTTCACCGTCCGCGCCGGCGACCCGGAGCGCTACCTGGTCGCGGGCGTCGACGACAGTCACCTGAGCGGGTACCTGACGGTCGAAGCGGTGCCCGGCGCGCGGTTCCGGCTCGGCACGATCGTGCACTTCCACAACCGCGTCGGCCCGGCCTATTTCGCGCTCATCAAGCCGTTCCACCACCTGGTGATCCGCGGGATGCTCAGGGCCGGTGCCGCTCGACCAGCATGAGCTGACCCCACGCCGCGATCGACTGCGCGTCGGTGATCTCCCCGGCCAGGATCATCTTCTCGAGGTCCGCGCGCGAGAACCACGCGCTGCGCATGTCCTGCTCCTCGAGTTCGCGCTCGGGCTCGCCCTCGGTGATGTCGGTGGCGAGGAACACCCAGCCGCGCTGGCTGCTCATGCCGGCGGCGACGTCGAGCTTGCCGAGCGGCACCATCGAGCCGGCGCGCAGGCCGGTCTCTTCGCGCAGTTCGCGCACGGCGAGCTCGGCGGGCGGCACGTCGGCGAGGCCGGGCGCGGTGCCCTGCGGGAACTCCCAGCGCCGTTCGCCCAGCGGGTAGCGGAACTGCTCGACCAGCCGGAACCGGTCGCCGTCCTGCGCGATGACAAGGGCGTAGTCCGGCTTGTCGATCACGCCGTAGATGCCCGCCGAGCCGTCCGGGCGGCGGATGTCGTCCTCGCGCACGGTCATCCAGTCGTTCCGGTACACCTCACGGGACGCGACACGCTCAATGGGGTCCACCCGCCCAGTATCACCGAGGCTGTCCTACCCTCCTCGGGTGCGTCTCGTGATCGCGCGGTGCCAGGTCGACTACGCCGGCCGGCTCACCGCCCACCTGCCGATGGCCACCCGCCTGTTGCTCGTGAAGTCCGACGGGTCGGTGTCCGTCCACTCCGACGACCGTGCGTACAAGCCGTTGAACTGGATGAGCCCACCCTGCTGGCTGATCGAGGACGGCAACCTCTGGATCGTCGAGAACAAGCAGGGCGAGAAGCTGGTGATCTCCCTCGAGGAGGTCTTCCACGACTACACCCAGGCGCTGGGCGCGGAGCCGGGCCTGCAGAAGGACGGCGTCGAGGCGCACCTGCAGGAACTGCTGGCCGAGCACATCAAAACCCTGGGCGACGGCTACACGCTGGTCCGCCGCGAGTTCCCGACGGCGATCGGTCCGGTGGACATCATGGCCCGCGACGCCGACGGCAAGTCGGTGGCGGTGGAGATCAAGCGCCGCGGCGAGATCGACGGGGTGGAGCAGCTGACGCGGTATTTGGAGCTGCTGAACCGCGACCCGCTGCTGGCCCCGGTCCAGGGCGTGTTCGCGGCCCAGATCATCAAGCCCCAGGCGCGCACGCTGGCGGAGGACCGCGGAATCAGGTGCTTGACCCTGGACTACGACGAGCTGCGCGGCATCGAGTCCGACGAGTTTCGGCTGTTCTGAGGTGCTTCCGGGTCGTTACGTCCACTACAAGGGCGGCGAGTACGAGGTGCTCGGGGTCGCGTCCCACAGCGAGACCGAAGAGCGGCTCGTGGTGTACCGGGCGTTGTACGGTGCGCGGGGTCTTTGGGTGCGGCCGGAAGCGATGTTCGGCGAGACGGTCGAGACTTCGGACGGTGTGGTGCCGCGCTTCCGGCGCGTATCGGACTGAGGCCCGTTCACAGCAGTTCCACGGTCGCGCCCGCGTCTTCGAGCCTTTCCCGGGCGGCTTCGGCCTCCGGCGCGGATACCTGTTCCAGCAGGATCGACGGCGTTCCGGTCACCAGCTCCTTGGCATCGATGAGGCCGAGGCCGCGCACGAGCTGCCGGACCGTCCGCACGACCTCGACCTGGCGGGCGCCGGGATCGAGCAGGGCGACGTCGAACCGCTCTTGGCCACCCCACGGCCGGCTCCGCGCGTGGTGGTCGGAGCCGGGATGCGTGCTGAGCCGGTTCAGCCGCGCGGCGAACTCCCGGGCCACTTCCGCGCCGTCAGGGTGCCTGCGGAGGCTCACCGCTCGCTCGAGCTTCGTCCCCGGTCCTTCGATCACGACGTGCGCTTCGGTGTCGTACCGCTCCTTCTTGACTGCCAGCGCGAGGATGCCGAGGAACAGCACCCGGGGGATCGTGACGTGGCTGTTCCGGGCACTCCGGATTTCGACCCGCGCGGACAGGCCCGTCAGCGAATGGTGCAGGGCCCGGTCACCGGCGCCTTCGACGACGGCGGTTTCGGTCAGCCGCAGGCCTCCGAAGATCAGGGTGACATCCTGGCTCCTCCTGACAACGCCGCCCGGTGGCCGCGACGCACGGGAGTCGCCCTGGCGCACATCGTTGTTACCGAAGTACCGAGACCGAATCGATGCCGAATTGCGGTATCTGATTCCCGGGTGATTACTCCGCCAGGAAATCGTTAACCCGATACGTGGCCGAGAAGTGATCAGGTCCTTTCCGACCTGCCTTTATGCGCTGTTCGGGTGAGTTCGGGATCCTATTGTGCCCGCTCGTGGCACACTCTATTCCGAGGGGTTCCGCCGGTGGGTCCGGTGTGGCCGGAGGGTGGTGCGCTCGGCCGTCTTTCTTTGTCGTGCCTACGTTTTCAGTCCGCCTTCGAGCTCGTGTGCGCGTGCCTGTCCGGCCGGTGCGCGTGCGTTTTCGTCTGCACGGAGGAGGAAGTCATGCGTTATCGCCCACTCGGTTCCGATCCGGCCGACCCGCGTCTGGGCCGGTTCATTCCGGACGACTGGCGGCACGTCGAACGGTATCCGCTCACCGCGCTCTCCGACGCCGACCGGCCGACCCGGGCGCCGGTCGTGATCGGGGTCAACTGGTACTCCGCGTTCGACACCCCGGAGCAGGACGACACCTCCGGTGAGTTCTTCATCGCCAAGGCCGGCGTCAAGAAGCTGGGCCGGATCCGCGGCGGCCACTGCGTCTGCCTCGAGCCGGGCGGCACCCCGGACACCGACGCCTGGTACGCGTTCTACGACCAGGGCAAGGAAGGCGCCTGCGTCGGCTTCGGCTGGTCGCGGTGCATGTCGATCTTCAACGGCAGCGAGTACACCGCCCGCTGGCTCTGGGACTCGGCCAAGAAGCACGACGAGTGGCCCGAGACCAACCCCGGCGACGACAACGGCACGTCGGTCCGCGCCGCGGCCGAGGTGCTCAAGGAAGCCGGGCACGTCCTGTGGGACGACTCCTACGCCGCCGACGACTGGGAGGCGCGCGAGAAGTACGCGCCCGAGGCCAAGCAGGGCATCAAGGCGTTCCGCTGGGCCAAGTCGGTCGACGACGTGCACTCGGTGCTCGCCAACCCGCGGGCCGACGAGCTCGGCGCCGTGCCGCTGCTCAACTCGTGGGGCCCGGGCTACCCGCACCGCACCTACCTGCCCGACGAGGTGCTCGCCAAGCTGATCGAAGAAGACGGCGAGATCGCGGTCCCGACCGATCGGTGATCCACAACCGCTCCCGCGGTGCGTGACAGAGGGCGCGTTTCCCCAGGTCAAGGCCGGGGGGACGCGCCCTCTGGCCACTTTGGACAAGTCAACGTGCCGACCCTGAATCCATGCAGTACTGTCCGGATCCGACAGGACAGTGGTGATTCCTGTGGGTTGTTGTCCAGTTTGAAAAGAGGTGGGTCGGGTGCTCGTCCTAGCCGATGCGAACCTGCGACTCGACGCGAGCGCGATCGACTACATCGAGTTGGCGTTCTACTTCGTGCTCGTGCTCGGCATCGGGTACCTGGCACGGCGTCAAGTGTCCAGCAGTCTCGACTTCTTCCTGTCGGGCCGCTCGCTGCCCGCCTGGGTCACCGGCCTGGCGTTCATCTCGGCGAACCTCGGCGCGGTCGAGGTCATGGGCATGTCGGCCAACGGCGCCCAGTACGGCCTGCCGACCGTCCACTACTTCTGGATCGGCGCGATCCCGGCGATGCTGTTCCTCGGCATCGTCATGATGCCGTTCTACTACGGCTCGAAGGTCCGCAGCGTTCCCGAGTTCATGCGCCGCCGCTTCGGCAAGCCGGCGCACCTCGTCAACGGCATCAGCTTCGCCGCCGCTCAGATCCTGATCGCGGGCGCGAACCTGTTCCTGCTGGCCAGCGTGGTGAACCTGCTGCTCGGCTGGCCGCTGTGGGTGTCGATCATCATCGCCGCCGTGATCGTCCTCTCCTACACGGCGCTCGGCGGCCTCTCCGCCGCGATCTACAACGAAGTGCTGCAGTTCTTCGTGATCGTCATCGCGCTGGTGCCGCTGACGATCATCGGCCTCGTCAAGGTCGGCGGCTGGCAAGGCCTGGTCGACAAGGTCACCAACAGCCCGGGCGGCACCGCGCAGCTGCACTCGTGGCCCGGTGACAACCTGACCGGCTTCGGCAACAACATCCTCTCGATCCTCGGCATCGTGTTCGGTCTGGGCTTCGTGCTCTCGTTCGGGTACTGGACGACGAACTTCGTCGAGGTCCAGCGCGCGATGGCGTCGAAGAGCATGTCCGCCGCGCGGCGCACGCCGATCATCGGCGCGTTCCCGAAGATGCTGGTCCCGTTCATCGTGATCATCCCCGGCATGATCGCCGCGGTCACCGTCTCCGAGTACGTCAAGGACAAGCAGGTCCTGCTGGACGGCGGCACCGCGGAAAGCGGCGTCACCTTCAACAACGCGCTCCTGCTGCTGATGCGCGACCTGCTCCCGAACGGCATGCTCGGCATCGCGATCGCCGGTCTGCTGGCCTCGTTCATGGCCGGCATGGCCGCGAACCTCAGCTCGTTCAACACCGTCTTCACGTACGACATCTGGCAGACGTACATCAAGAAGGACAAGCCGGACGGCTACTACCTGCGCCTCGGGCGCGTGGTGACGTCGGTCGGCACGGTCCTCGCCATCGGCACCGCGTTCATCGCGTCGAACTCCGGCAACATCCTGAACTACCTGCAGGACCTGTTCTCGTTCTTCAACGCGCCGCTGTTCGCGACGTTCATCCTGGGCATGTTCTGGAAGCGGATGACCCCGCACGCCGGCTGGAGCGGCCTGGTGCTCGGTACCGCGTCCGCGGTCACCGTCTGGGGCCTGTCCCAGGCCGGGGTGCTCG
The DNA here is from genome assembly GCF_030182635.1 of Amycolatopsis ponsaeliensis. Lineage (NCBI taxonomy): Bacteria > Bacillati > Actinomycetota > Actinomycetes > Pseudonocardiales > Pseudonocardiaceae > Amycolatopsis > Amycolatopsis ponsaeliensis. The sequence continues at coordinate 44,997 of NZ_JAPZLD010000066.1, read as the reverse complement.
GCCTCACCGGCCAGGGCATCAGCTTCGTCGCCGCCGGGACCGCGTTCGTCGTCGACATCGTGGTGAGCGTCGTCGTGTCGCTGGCCACCAAGCCGAGGCCGGACGAAGAGCTGGTGGGGCTCGTGTACTCGCTGACGCCGAAGTCGACGCGGCAGCACGACGACACCGGCGAGAACGCGGGCTGGTACCGCAGGCCGGGCCTGCTCGCGGGCATCGTGCTCATCCTGACCATCGCCCTCAACGCCATCTTCTAGGAGGTCCGTCATGGCTACCGAGTCCGGCGCGCGGCCCAAGAAGGCGGGCGCTTTCGACATCCGGCTGATCATCGCCCTGCTGATCGGCGTCTACGGCGTCATCCTCACCGTGATGGGCGCCTTCTTCACCTCCGACGCGGAGCTGAAGAAGGCGGCGGACGTCAACATCAACCTTTGGGCCGGCATCGGCATGCTGGTGGTCTCCGCGTTGTTCATCATCTGGGCCCGCGTCCGGCCGCTCGTCGTGCCGGCCGAGCCCGAGAGCGAAGACACACCCGCCGCCACGGCCGAATAGCCGGGTTGTCCGGACAGGGGTGCGAGGTTCCGGCTACCGTGCACCGCGTGCTCCCTGACGTCCGGCGCCGCCGTCTCCCGAAGCTGTTCCTGCTGGTCACCGCCCTCGCGCTGCCGCTGACCGCGTGCGGGCAGGACCTCGGCAAGTCCAACTTCGCGCGGACGACGGTGCCCGCGGCGGCCGGCACCGGCCAGGTCACCGACGGCCCGATCACCGACGCCGCCGTGGCGGCGAACGTGCTGCGGACGATCAAGCCGTGCCAGTTCCTGACCAAGGACGCTCTCGGCGCGCTGGGCCTCGGCACGGTCGAGGAGGACCCGTCGCCGTCGTCGATCGCCTTCGACCGGTGCACCAACAAGGTGAAGGACCCCGGCGGCAAGGAGATCCGGCTCGAGTTCGAGATCGGCGGCACGCTGCTGCCGCACGCGGACAAGACGACCGGCCAGGTCGGCGGGCTGCCGCTGCGCGTGAACAAGACCGACGACTCCAGCTGCACGGTCGCGACGATGACGGCGCTGAACCCGGACATGGCCCTCACGGTTTCGGTCACCTACCCCGGCGACCCGTGCCGGCCCGGCCAGACGCTCATGGACGCCATCGTGCAGAAGGTGCACAACTCGCCGGAGAAGTACTCGACGCCGGCGGGCACCGTGCTGACCGCCGACCCGTGCGCCATGGCCGACACCGCGGTGGTCGCCCCCGCCGTGCCGTCGGCGAAGTCCGCGCCCTCGGGCCTGCACTCCTGCCAGTGGCAGAGCAACGGCGCCAACCCGACCGTGACCGTCGAGTTCCTGCCGGGACTGCCGCCGATCGTCGGGGACGGTTACTCCAAGGTGGACCTCGGCAACGGCGTGACAGCTTTTCAGAAGCAGGCGGACGGGAGCGCGTCGCGGTGCACGGTGCAGTGGCAGCACCGGCCGTGGCAGGGCGACGACGTCGAACTGGCCCAAGTGGACTACGAGAACTACAACGCGAGCCCGAACGCCGACGATCCGTGCGGCAAGGCGGTCACCGTCGCGAAGAACGTCGTCACGAAGCTCCCCAAACCCTGATCTGGCGGCGGGCCGCGCGGAGAGGTAGGAAGGGGACACCCCACCCGCCGATGTGCCGGAGGTTGCCGTGAAGAAGATCATCAACGATCCGGCGAACGTGGTCGTGGAGTCGCTGCGGGGCCTCGCCGCCGCGCACGCGGACATCCTGCGCGTCCAGGAGGATCCGGACGTGGTGGTCCGCGCCGACGCGCCGGTCGCCGGGAAGGTCGCCGTCATCTCCGGCGGCGGGTCCGGGCACGAGCCGCTGCACGGCGGGTTCGTCGGCCGGGGCATGCTCGCGGCCGCCGTCCCGGGCGCGGTGTTCACCTCGCCGACGCCGGACGCCGTGCAGGCCGCCGTCACCGCGACCACCGGCGAGGCGGGCGCCCTGCTCATCGTGAAGAACTACACCGGCGACGTGCTGAACTTCGAGACGGCCGCCGAGCTGGCCGCCGCCGAAGGCCTGGAGGTGCGCAGCGTCGTGATCGACGACGACGTCGCGGTCAAGGACTCGACCTACACCGCGGGCCGCCGCGGGGTCGGCGGCACGGTGCTGCTGGAGAAGATCACCGGCGCGGCCGCCGAGCGCGGCGACTCGCTCGACGCCGTGACCGAGCTGGCGCAGAAGGTGATCGGCCAGGTGCGGTCGATCGGCGTCGCGCTGACCGCGCCGACCGTGCCGCACGCCGGCACGCCCAGCTTCGACCTCGGCGACGGCGAGATCGAGTTCGGCATCGGCATCCACGGCGAGCCCGGCCGCGAACGGATCCCGCTCGAACCGGCTGACGCGCTGGTGGCGCGGATGGTCCAGGCAGTGGTGGAAGACCTGCCGTTCGCCTCCGGTGACCGCGTGCTGCTGTTCACCAACTCGATGGGCGCGACGCCGCTCGTCGAGCTCTACCTGGCGCACGGCATCGCCGAGCGGCTGCTGGCCGAGCGTGGGATCGTGGTCGAACGCCGGCTGGTCGGCCCGTACATCACCAGCCTCGAGATGCAGGGGATGAGTCTGACGTTGCTCAAGCTGGACGACGAGCTGACCGAGCTCTGGGACGCCCCGGTCAACACCGCGGCGCTGCGGTGGGGGGTCTGATGACCTGCAAGGCCGACGGGGTCGCGGCGGCCGTGCGTGCCGCGGCGGCCGTGGTCGCCGAGCACCGCGTCGCGCTGAGCGAGCTCGACCGCGCGATCGGCGACGGCGACCACGGCGAGAACCTGAACCGCGGGTTCACCGCCGTCGTGGCGGCCCTCGACGCGGGCGCGCCGGAGACGCCGGGTGCGGTCCTGAAGCTCGTCGCGACGACGTTGATCTCCAAGGTCGGCGGAGCGGCGGGTCCGTTGTACGGCACGGCTTTCCTGCGTGCTTCGGCCAAGCTCGGCACCGCCGAGGACCTCGACGTCCCGGCGCTGCTGGACGCGCTGCGCGCCGGGCTCGAAGGCGTCCAGGCCCGGGGGAAGGCAGTGGGTGGCGACGCGACCATGGTCGACGCCCTGATCCCGGCGGTGTCGGCCGCGGAGAAGGCGGCCGAGGACGGCGGGGACGTCGCCGCGGTGCTGACCGCGGCGGCCGACGCGGCCGACCGCGGCGCGGAGTCCACAGTGGACCTGGTGCCGCGCAAGGGCCGGGCGTCGTACCTGGGCGAGCGCGCGGTGGGGCACATGGACCCGGGTGCGCGGTCGTCGGCGCTGCTGCTGCGCGCGTTCGCGGAGGCCGCCCGGTGAGTGTCGGCATCGTGCTCGTTTCGCACAGCTCGAAGCTCGCGGAAGGCCTGGCGGAACTGGCTGCCCAGATGGCGCCGGACGTCACCATCCTGCCGGCCGGCGGCCTCTCCGACGGCTCGATCGGCACCGACTACGACGAGGTCGTCGCGGCCACCCAGCGCGCCGACTCCGGCGACGGCGTCGTCCTGCTCTACGACCTCGGCAGCGCCCAGATGACGGCCGAGCTGGCCATCGAATCGCTCGCCGACCCCTCGGCGGCCATCGTCGCGGACGGCCCGCTGGTCGAAGGCGCGATCGCGGCGGCGGTCGCGGCGCAGTCGGGCCAGGACCGCAAGGCGGTGGCGGAGGCCGCCGCGGCCGCCGGGATGCCGGAGGACCTGGCCCTCTCTGAGGTCACGGCCGGTGGTGACGAGATCGAGCTGGAGCTGCACAACGATGTCGGCCTGCACGCGCGTCCCGCGGCGCTGCTGGTGCGCGCGCTGAGCGAGTTCGACGCCGAAGTCACCGTGCGGCTCGGCGAGCAGGAGGCCGACGCCAAGAGCGTGCTGGCGCTGATGTCGCTGGGTGCCCGCCAGGGTGACCGGATCCGCCTGCAGGCGAGCGGCCCGCAGGCTTCCGCCGCGCTGACCAAGGCGAAAGAGCTGGTGGACGGCAACTTCGGCGAGTGAACCCGGCTCGCCGACCGGGTGACTTGCGCGGTACTGACTCGATTCCGTGTGGGCTTCCGACGGCTGCGTGTGGCAGAGTCAGGGGCCAATTACCAGCGAGTAACATCTCTGGAGGCCTCGATGGCGCGGGACATCTCGACGGTCGGAGTGGTCGGCCTGGGCACGATGGGGGCCGGGATCGCCGAAGTGCTCGCGCGCAGCGGGCTCGACGTCGTCACGGTCGAGCTCGACCAGCCGGCGGTCGAGCGGGGCCGCGGTCACCTGCGGCACTCCACCGAACGCGCGCTTTCCGGCGGAAAGCTCGACGAGGCCGGCCGAGCGGCGCTGCTGGAACGGATCCGGTACAGCACTTCGCTGTCGGATCTGTCCGAAGTGGACCTGGTGATCGAGGCGATTCCGGAAAGCCTCGAACTGAAAGCTGACGTCTTCACCGAGCTGGACAAGGTCACCCGGCCGGACGTCGTGTTCGTGTCCAACACCTCGTCGCTGTCGATCACCGAGATCGGGGTGCACACGGCGCGCCCCGGCAAGGTCGTCGGCATGCACTTCTTCAACCCGGCGCCGGTGCAGAAGCTGGTCGAGATCGTGAAGACCGTGGTCACCGAGCCGGAGGTGGTCACCGAGGTGGTCGCGTTCGCCGAGCGGCTCGGCAAGGTGCCGGTGGTGATCGGCGACCGGGCGGGCTTCATCGCGAACGCGCTGCTGTTCGGCTACCTCAACCACGCGGTGCGGATGTACGAGCAGCGCTACGCCACACGCGAGGACCTCGACGCCGCGATGCGCTTCGGCTGCGGGTACCCGATGGGCCCGCTCGCGCTGCTCGACCTGATCGGGCTGGACACCGCCTACGAGATCCTCGACACGATGTACCACCAGTCCCGCAACCGGCTGCACGCGCCGGCGCCGCTGCTCAAGCAGATGATCACGGCGGGCCAGCTGGGACGCAAGACGGGCCGCGGCTTCTACGCCTACGACGCACCCGACTCGCCCAATATCGTCTCGGACGTGACGGTCGTGTCCACTGTGGACGGTGCGGAGCCGCGGCCGGTGGCCAAGGTCGGCGTGATCGGCACCGGGACGATGGCGACCGGCATCGCGGAGGTGTTCGCGAAACGCGGCCTCGACGTCGTGCTGCGCGCCCGGAGCCTGGAGAAGGCGCAGGCGTCCGTGGCGAAGGTGAAGAAGTCGCTCGACAAAGCTGTGGTCAAGGGGAAGCTGTCCGAAGAGGACGCTGCCTCCGCCTTGGCTCGGATCACCCCGGTGACCGACTTCGAAGCGCTTGCCGACGTCGACCTGGTCGTCGAGGCGGTGGCCGAGGAGCTTTCGGTGAAGCAGGCGGTGTTCGCGGCTTTGGACGAGGTCGTCCGCCCGGGCGCGGTCCTGGCGACGACGACGTCTTCGCTGCCGGTGATCGAGTGCGCGGCGGCGACCTCCCGGCCCTCCGACGTGATCGGTCTCCACTTCTTCAACCCGGCTCCGGTGATGAAGCTGGTGGAGGTGGTCTCGACGATCGCGACCGCCCCGGACGTGGTGGCGACGGCGAGCGCGGTCTGCGCCGCGGTGGGCAAGCACGCCGTCCACTGTGGAGACCGGGCGGGCTTCATCGTCAACGCGCTGCTGTTCCCGTACCTGAACGACGCGGTGAAGATGCTGGAGGCCCACTACGCGGGGGCTAACGACATCGACACGGCCATGAAGGTGGGCTGCGGCCTGCCGATGGGCCCGTTCGAGCTGCTGGACGTGGTCGGGCTGGACGTTTCCCTGGCCATCCAGCGGACGCTGTACAATGAGTTCCGCGAAGAGGGCTTCGCGCCGGCGCCGCTGCTCGAGCACCTCGTGACGGCCGGGCGGCTGGGCCGGAAGACCGGGAAGGGCTTCAAGGACTACTGATCAGCTGCCCAGGCTGAGGGCGACGTTCCCGTTTCGCGCGTCGTCGGGCTGCACCATGATCCGCCCCCGGTGGGACACCTCGACGAGGTAGAACTTCTCGCCCGCCGGAACGTTCGGCGCGGACAGTGTGAACACGCAGCTCCCGGCGCCGTTAGGCCGCCCAGATCCGAGTGCGCCTTGGGAGAGCACGGTTCCCGCGGCGTTGTAGACGGTGACCGTCGTCCCGGTCGTGATGTCGGAGTAGCCGCCGGAGCCACCGCAGGTGCTGTAGCTGTACCCGGTGCTGTACAGCGTGAACGTGCCGCTGAGAGCGAACGTTTCCGCGGGGGTGCCGGGCGTGCTGATGGGTGCACCGGAATCGGCCAGGTCGAGGCCGACCCACAGGGCGCCGACCAGGGCCGCGCCGGCCGCGGCGGCGAGCACCAGGTGCCAGGGATTCGTCTTCGCCCGCACCGGCGGCGAAGCCGGCGGCGGCGCCCAGGGGTCGGGCAGCACGGGTTCGAACGTACTGGTCATCGCCAGTCCTCCTCCGGCACATCGGGCTTTGCTCCGTTTGTACGCAGGAGGTCGGCCGGGCGGCGGCGGTCGTTACCCCGGTGCCCGGATCGTGATCGACCGGCTCAGCGGGCGGCCACCTCGCCGAGGACCGGTTTCACGTCCAGGACCGGTGTGCCGTCGATCGCTTCCAGGCCCGTCACCGTGAGCGTTCCGTTCTCGGCCGCCGTCACCGTCACCGTGTGGAGGCCGATCGGGTTCGGGCGGTCCGGGGAGCGTGTCGAGAACACCCCTTCGCGGGGGCGCGCCGGGTCGTTGCGCGGGTGGACCGCCTGGACCTCGCGGTCGGCTTCGTGCAGCCACGTCAGGAGCACCAGGCGGTCGCCCGGGTGGAGGTCGGCCGCCGCCGGGTGGAACTCCGGTGCGAACACCACCCGGGCCGGTGGGGCGCCTTCGTCGCCCTGTCTCGGCGCCGTGGTGCGGTCCGTGAGGGGCGACTCGACGCGCGCCACCGGGCGCACCTCGTAGCTCGTCACTTGTAGTACCCCTCGACGGGCACCCGGGCCTCGTCGAACAGGGCCGGGCCTTCCGTCTCGTAGCCCCACGTGACCGGCGGGCGCAGCGTGAGGAACTGTTCCGCCGACAGCGCGTAGACGACGCGGCCGAGCCCGGACCGCTCGATCGCGCCGGTGCACATCCCGCACGGCTGGGTGCTGGTGAACATCGTGGTCGCCGCCGCGACCTCGGGGGCCAGGTTCTGCGCCGCCCAGCGGGCGAGCTTCAGCTCCGGGTGCGCCGTGATGTCGTTGTCGGTCAACGAAGTGTTGCGATCCTCGGCGAGGACGTTGCCGTCCGCGTCGGCCAGCAGCGAGCCGAACGGCGGGTTGCCGTGTTCCTCGCGCGCTTCGCGGGCGAGCTCGATCGCGCGCCGCAGCAGGGCTTCTTCGGTTTCTTTCACCGGTTTTCCTTCCAGGAAGCGGCAATCGCCGCGAGGTCCCGCCACGCGACCTCCGGGTGGAGGGTTTCGGCGGGGTCCGCATCGAACGGGTCGAGCACGACGGTGTCCGCGCCCAGCGCCCGCAGCTGTGTCAGGTCGTCGAGGACCTGCTCGAGGGTGCCTTCCCCGGCGCGCCGGTCCGGGCCGGTCACGGGTTCGCCGGTCACCCGCAGGAGGATCCGCGGCGCGAACGCCGGCACCGGCCGGTCGCCGGCCAGGGTTTTCAGGCGTGCCAAGCCTTCCCGGAACCCGGACATGGTCATCCGCAGCGGATGCCACGCGTCGCCGAGCTCCACCGCGCGGCGCAGCCCCGCGTCGCTGTGCCCGCCCAGCCACAGCGGGATCGGGCCGGCCCGGTAGTCGTCGTGGTCGGCCCAGGCCGCGCGGATCGCCCGGAGGTACTCGCTGGTGAGCTTCCCGCGCTGGGCGAACGGGACGCCGAGCGCGTCGAACTCCTGCTTCGCCCAGCCGATCCCGGCACCGATCATCAGCCGGCCGCCGCTGAGCGCGTCGAGGTTCGCCGCCATCCGGGCCACCAGCAGGGGATGCCGGTACGGCACGACCAGCACGGTGGTGCCGAGCCGCACCCGCTCGGTGATGCCCGCGAGCCACGAAAGCGTCGTGAACGGCTCGTAGAACGGCGCCGGGTACTGGCCCGCGACGTCCGGGGTGATCGCGACGTGGTCGGACACCATCAGCAGGTCGTAGCCGAGGCCTTCCACGGTCCGCGCCCAAGCGCGCAACACACCGGGGTCGGTGCCGGGGCCGAAGTTGGGGACGTTCACGCCGATCTTCACCTGGAAAGGCTATCGAGGTCAAAGCGGTGATCGGAAGGGATCGATCACGGCGTTCGGCGGCTTCGGCCGTGGATCTCGCGGTACATTCGCCGGATGACCGAGATTCTCGATCAGACGGACTGGGCCATCCTGGTCGAGCTCCAGCAGGACGCCCGGCTGCCGCTCACCGAGCTCGGCCGCCGCGTGAACCTCAGCGCGTCGGCCACGACCGAACGGCTCCGGCGGCTCGAGGCGGCCGGCGTGATCACCGGCTACCGCGCCGACATCGACCTCGGCAAGGTCGGCTACCCGGTGCTCGCCGTCGTCCGGCTCAAGTACCCCGGCAGCCGGCACGAGGCACTGCACAAGCTGCTGGGCGAGCGCCTCGAGATCCTCGAATGCCTGCGCACTACCGGCGACGACTGCTACACGCTCAAGATCGCCGCGGCCTCGATGGCCCACCTCGAGCACACGATGGACGAGCTGGCCCAGTTCGGCAGCACGACCACGAACGTCGTCTACAGCCAGACGCTGCCCTACCGCGGACCGCGGGAGCCCGCTCGTGACCTCGACGCCTGAGCGCATCGTCGTCTACGGCGTGACCGGTTCGGGCAAGTCGACGCTCGCGGCCCTGATCGCCGGGCGCACCGGCCTGCCGTACGTCTCGGCCGACGACCTCACCTGGCAGCCGGGCTGGGTCGCGGTACCCGACGACGAGCAGCGCCGCCGCATCGCCGAGGTGTGCGCGGGGGAACGCTGGGTCCTCGATGCCGCGTACAGCAGGTGGAAGGACGTCGTGCTGCCCCGCACGCAGCTCGTCGTGGGGCTCGACTACCCGCGCTGGCTTTCCCTGGGCCGCCTGGTGCGCCGGACGGCCAAGCGCTCGGTGACCCGCGAACGGATCTGCAACGGCAACGTCGAGTCGTTCCGCCAGATGTTCTCCGCGGACTCGATCATCCGCTGGCACTTCGCGTCGTTCGCGCGGAAACGGGCGACCATCCGGGCCTGGGCCGCCGAGTCGCCCGGCCCCGAAATCCGCCGGCTGACGTCCCCGCGCGAGACCCGCCGCTGGCTGGACACGCTGTGACTCGAACGGCCGGACTTCAGGTGGTCGGCGGCAGTAGCGGGCCGCCGCTCCAGTGCTGGAACACGAGGTTCGTGTGCACGCGGGCGACCTCGTCCCGGGCGGTCAGCTCGTCGAGGACCAGCCGCTGCAGCTCGCCGGCGGAGCTGGTCGCGACGTGCGCGAGGAAGTCGTCCGGCCCGGTCAGGTGGTAGACCGCGCGGACTTCGGGCAGCGACAGCAGGTGGTCGACGAACGGGTCGACCAGCGGCCGCCGGTGCGGGCGGACCTGGACGAACAGGAACGCCTCCAGCGGGCGTCCCAGCTTCGCCGCGTCGACTGAAGCGTGCTGCCCGGTGATCACGCTGGTGTCCCGCAGCCGGGCGACGCGGTCCAGGCACGTCGACGGCGCGATGCCGACCGCGGCCGCCAGGTCCTTGTTGGTGACCCGGGCATCGTTCTGGAGCAAGCGCAGAATTTCGAGGTCGACCGGACTCAGTTCGACAGAATCGGACATCGGCGAATGATATCCGAGAGTGTTGCTTCGGATCCGGTGAAAGCTCGACCATGCTGGCATGACCTCTTCGCTGCGCACGCGTGCCGTCCACGCCGGCCGTGACGACCTCACGGACCTCGGCGTGCACGCCGTCCCGCTCGACCTGTCGACGACCTACCCCTCCCGCGACAGTGCCGCCGAAGCCGCCCGGATCGACGAGTTCGCCGCCGGCGGCGAACTCGACGGCCCGCCGATCTACGGCCGGGTGGGCAACCCGACCGTCGAACGGTTCGAGCGTGCGCTCGCCGAACTCGAAGGCTTCGAGCACGGCGTCGCGTTCGCCAGCGGCATGGCCGCGGTCTCGGCCTGCCTGCTTTCCGCGGTGGCGCAAGGGAAACGGCACGTCGTTGCCGTGCGCCCGCTGTATGGCTGCAGTGACCACCTGCTCGAGTCCGGGCTGCTCGGCACCGAGGTCACCTGGGCCGCGCCGGACGCCGTCGCCGCCGCGCTGCGGCCCGACACCGGGCTGGTGTTCGTCGAGACGCCGGCCAACCCGACGCTCGTCGAGGCCGACATCGCTGCGCTGGCTCGTGCCTGCGGAGACGTGCCGCTGTTGGTGGACAACACTTTCGCGACCCCGGTGCTGCAGCGCCCGGGCCTGCACGGCGCGCGGATCGTGCTGCACAGCGCGACGAAGTTCCTCGGCGGCCACGGCGACGTGATGGGCGGGGTCGTCGCGTGCGACGCAGCGGAAGCCGCCCGGCTGCGGCAGATCCGCTTCGCCACCGGCGGCGTGCTGCACCCGCTCGCCGGATACCTGTTGCTGCGTGGGCTTTCCACGCTGCCACTGCGCGTCAACGCCGCATCGGCCACCGCGGCGACGCTGGCCTCACGGCTCGGCGACCACCCGGCGGTGACGGCCGTCCACTACCCGCGGCTGGGTGGGCCGCTGGTGGCGTTCGAGGTCGACGGCGACCCGCACGCCCCGATCGGCGCGGTCCGGCTGATCACGCCGGCCGTCAGCCTCGGCAGCGTCGACACGCTGATCCAGCACCCGGGGTCGATCAGCCACCGGATCGTCGACGCGGGCGACCGGCACGACGCGGGCGTGTCCGACCAGCTGATCCGGCTGTCGGCCGGGCTCGAGGACGTCGAGGACCTCTGGGCCGACCTGGAGCAGGCTCTGAAGGCTCTTTAGCCGCAGCAGCCGCCGCCACAGCAGCCACCGCCGCCGCCCGCCGAGACCGCGGGTCCGCTCGCGGCCCCGGTGAGGGCGACCGTGGTGAGCAGCTTGACGGTGTCGGCGTGGCCGTCGGGGCAGGTCGCCGGCGCGCTCGATTCGCTCATCGGGCGCAGGAGCTCGAAGGTCTCGGTGCACTCGCGGCAGCGGTAGGCGTAGGTCGGCATGCCGCGATTATCGCCGGAGGAGTCCGGGGATGGGAAGCTGGGCGCGTGCAGCCGCCACCGCTTGCCGACGTCCCGCACCTCGGCCAGGTCGTCCCGTCCCTGCTCACCGCGCTCGGGGTGCCCGGCTTCGGGAACACGCTGGCGCTGCCGGAGGCCCGCAGCGCCGGGGTCCTGCTGGTCGACGGGCTCGGCTGGGAGCTGCTGGCCGAGCACGCCGCCGACGCCCCGGTGTTGACCGAACTCGCCCGGGAGTCGTTGCGCGTGGGCTTCCCGTCCACGACGGCCGCCGGGGTGGCGGCGATCGGCACCGGGCTCGCTTCCGGCGAGCACGGCATGGTCGGCTACACGTTCGAGATGCCCGGCACCGGGGTGCTCAACGCGTTGCGCTGGTGCAGCCACGAAGACGGCAGTGACCTGCGTGGCGCCCTCCCGCCCCGCGAGGTGCAACCGCTGGCAACGACATTCGAACGGGCGGCCGCGGCAGGTGTCGCCGCCGCGGTGGTGTCGTCCGCCAAGTTCCGCGACACCGCCCTGACCCTGGCCACCCAGAGCGGTGCGCAGTACGCCGGGGTACACGCGCTGGGCGACCTCGCCGCGCGGACGTTGTCGGTGCTCGGCGAGCGGGCGTTCTGCTACGCCTACCACAGTGAACTCGACCTGCTGGGGCACGTGTACGGCCCCGGGTCCACCGCGTGGCGGATGCAGCTGCGGCAGATCGACCGGCTCGTCGAGTCCCTTGTGGACGGTCTGCCGGCCGGTGCGCTGCTCGCCGTGGTGGCCGACCACGGGATGGTCACCGTCGACGACAAGCTCGACCTCGAAGACGTCCCGGAGCTGCTTTCCGGCGTCCGGACCTTCGGGGGCGAGGTGCGCGCCCGGCACGTCTACACCGAGCCGGGCGCGGCCGCGGACGTCCTCGCGGCCTGGCGGGCGGTGCTGGGCGAGCGGGCCTGGGTGCGGTCGCGGGAGGAGGCCATCGCCGAGGGGTGGTTCGGGCACACGGTCAGCGACCGGGTGCTGCCGCGGATCGGTGACGTCGTCGCGGCGGCCCGGGGACAGTTCGGGATGGTGCGAGGACTTGCCGAAGCCGTGGAGACGTCGCTGATCGGGCAGCACGGGTCGCTCACCACGGCCGAACAGCTGGTGCCGCTGGCGCTCGCCCAAGGGTGACGGGTCCCGTTCTTCGAGAATGTGCCCCGGCGGGAACTTTCCCCGCCGGTGTGCCGACCTGTCCACTGCGTACCGGATCGACGGGGAGTGGGCGGGATGAGCGGGCTGGACGGGATCGGGGTCGTCGGGGCGGGTGGTGAGGGACGGGCCGTGGCGGCCCACCTCGCCTCGCGGGGGCTGCCCGTGCACCTCTGCACGCGGGATCTCTCGGCGGTGAGGGACATCGCGCGCCGGCGGGAGATCGTCGCGAGCGGGGTGCTCGACGGCCGGTTCCCGCTGCGCGAGGTGACGGCGGATCCCGCGTCGCTGGCCGGGCGGGCCGTGGTGCTGGTCGCGACCGTGACGACCGCCTATCCGGAGGTCGCCGTCCGCCTCGCGCCGTATCTTCGCGTGGGCCAGGTGGTGGTCCTGTTCTCCAGCAAGCTGTGCGGGAGCGTCGAGTTCGCGCACGCGCTCGCCGCCGCCGGGGCACCGGAGGTCGACGTCGTCGAGACCGACGCGTTGTTCGCCGCGCGGCCGTCCGGGACCGGCGGGGTGACCGTGCTGGGGGCCAAGGGCTGGAACCTGATCTCGGGCAGCACGCCGGCTGCCGTCGGACGGCACACCGGGCTGTTGCGCGAGTGGTTCCCGATGCTGGAGGTCGCGCGCAACCCCGTCGAACGCGGCCTGCACGACTTCGGCGCGGTCGCGCACGTACCGATCGCGCTCGCCAACCTCGGCACCATCGACCGCGCGGAGGAGCTGCTCTTCTACGTCGAAGGCGTTTCCCACCGCACGATCGCGCTGCTGGAACGGACCGAGGCCGAGTTCGCCGCCGTCGCACGGGCGTACGGCGCCCGGCTGCTGCCCATGACCGAGGTCCTCGACCGCTACTACGGCTGCCCGGCCACGACGTTGCTCGACGCGCTGCGGACGGTGGAGCCGTACCGGACGATCGCCGCGCCGACCAGCCTCGACCACCGGTTCCTGACCGAGGACATCCGTTCCACGCTCGTGCCGCTGCAGGCACTCGCGCGGTGCGCCGGGGTCGCGACGCCGGTGGTCGACGCCGCCATCACGATCATGTCCGTGCTCGGGGGCGAGGACTTCCGGCGGACCGGGCGGACGCTGGCCCGGCTCGGCTGGGACGGCCTCGGCCACGACGGGATCCGCCGCCGGTTGCGGGCCGGCGGCCGGGTGGCCGGTCGCGCGGCCTGAGCTCCGACGGGTGGCACTCGTGATCGGACGGGCATCACGTGTGACGGGAGGGGCATCACCCGTGATTGGACGGGCATCTCGCGTGATTGAAGGGGCATCACGTGTGATTGGAGAGTCGACTCGCGTGATTGGAGGGTCGACACGCGTACCTGGACGGTCGGCTTGCGTGCCTGGAGGGTCGGGTTGCGTACCTGGGGGACGACTCGTCTGGCTGGGGCGGGTGGAGGGTTGGGGTGGGCGGGAGGCGGGCGGATACCGTTTGGGGGTGCCTCGACGCAACCGTCCCGGCCGCCGCGTGGACGGTGGGCCGCCCGAACGCGACCTCGGTGCCGCCACCGGCTGGGCCCGGGCCGAGTCCGGGGCCGACGGTGACTGGCTCGTGCGGACCGTGCCCGGTTCGCAGGCCACCAAGGACTACCGGTGCCCCGGCTGCGACCACGAGATCCGGCCGGGGACGCCGCACCTCGTCGTCTGGCCCGCCGAGGAGACCGGCTCCGTCGCCGACCGGCGGCACTGGCACCGCGCCTGCTGGGACGCCCGGGCGCGGCGGCGGCCGAACCGCCGGCGGTGACCCGATTCCTTCTGGAGTTGTCAAACATCGCCCGGCTCAGCGCCGGTAGTGCCGCGACATCGCGCCGTCGTACATCTCCTCCGTGTACTCGGTGAAGCCGAGCCGCTCCGCCACCCGCAGCGACGGCTTGTTCGCGATGCTGACGCTCGCCAGCACCGGCACCGACGGCAGTTCGCGGGCGCACCACTCCAGGACCGCCAGCCCGGCCTCGCCCGCGTACCCCTTGCCCCACGCCGACGGCCGGAACCGGTAGCCGAGGTTCAGCACCTTCTCGCCGTGGAACTCCCGCAGCCGCACCCCGCACATGCCGAGCACCTCGGTGCCGCCGCGTTCGGTCACCGCCGGGTAGCCGAAGCCGTGCTCGGCCCAGTGCGCCAGCCACTCCGAGAACATCGCCGACGCACGCGGGACGTCGGGCGGGTCGGGGTGGAAGCGGTTGGTGCGCGGGTCCGTGTGGATGTCGACCATCGCCTGCCGGTCCGCCTCGTGGAGCGGACGCAGCAGCAGCCGGTCGGTTTCGATGTCGGTGAACACATCGGCGAAGCTAGCGCGGGGGTCCGACAAAATATCCCGCATGACCGAACTGCCGCTGGTCCTCCTCCACGCCTTTCCCTTGGACGCCCGCATGTGGAACGCGGTGCGCGAGCCCCTCGCTTCACACCTTCGGGTGATCACCCCGGACCAGCGCGGACTGGGCCGCTCGCCGCTGCCGGACTCGGACCGCGAACCGAGCCTCGAGGACGCCGCGCGCGACGTCGTCGCCCTGCTGGACCGCCTGGAGCTGGACCGCGTCGTGCTCGGCGGCTGCTCGATGGGCGGCTACCTCGCGATGGCCGTGCTGCGGCTGGCCCCGGAGCGGGTCGGCGGGCTCGTGCTCATCGACACCAAGGCCACGCCGGACACGCCCGAGGCCGCGCAGAGCCGGCTGGACGTCGCCAGGCGCGTCGAGGACGAAGGCATCGAGGGCTGGCTCGCCGAGGCCAACCTGCCGAACCTGCTGGCCGGGTCGACGCGCGAGCAGCGGCCGGACGTCGTCGAGACGGTCCGGGAGATCATCGAATCGCAGCCGCCCGCCGGGATTTCGTGGACGGCGCTCGCGCTGCGGACGCGGCCCGACTCCCTTGATCTGCTGCGCGACTCGGGAGTCCCCGCGCTGGTCGTCGTCGGCGAAGAGGACCCGATCACGCCGGTCGCGGCGGCGAGCGCGATGGTCGAAGTCATGGCCGGCGCGACGCTCGTGGTGCTCCCGGAAGCCGGCCACCTGACCCCGCTGGAGGACCCGGCGGGCGTGGTCGAGGCGATCCTCTCCTGGTACCCGGCGACTCACGAAAAGTAGGCGGCGAGCGCCGCGCGGGCGCCGGGGAGCCGGTGCGGGAACCGGATCGCGATGACGTACTGCCACGCGACCGAGTAGAGCTCCCGCACCCGAACCCAAGGCTCGAGAGCGGCGAAAGGCACCTCGCCCGGGTAGGCGGCCACGAACTCCGGGCCGCCCTGCCGGGCGAGGATCCCGAGATCCCAGGCCAGCGGGCCGAGCCAGGTGTCCTCGAAGTCCAGCCAGCAGGGGCCCGCGGGGGTGGCGATCACGTTGCCGGGGTGCGCGTCGCCGTGCAGCGGCTGCACGGCGACGTCCGGCAGCGTCGCGGCGAGGCGCGCCGTCTCCTCGCGCAACCGGGGCGCTTCGCCGTCCAGATCGTGCCGGTCGAAGATGCGCTCCAGGTCGTCGAGCGGGCCGCGCCGGGGGAGCTCGCCCGGGAACTCCCGCAACGCCGAATGCACCTCGGCGAGCGACCGCGCGACGACGTCCGGTGCGTACCGGTGGTCCGGATCGTGCGGCGTGTGGTGCCAGAGCGTGACCGGCAGGCCCTCGGCGAAATGCGGTCCGGCCGGGGGATCCGTGGCCGGTGAGACGACGGGCACACCACGTTCGGTGAGGAACCGGGAGAGGGCCACGTCCCGTTCCTGCCACGCCGGCCCGGTCCGCGCGAGGCGGGTGGTCCCCGGCACCCGCGCGACCAGCGGACCCAGCTTCACCAGCACGTTCGAGCGTTCGTGGAGGACCTCCGGCTCGTGGTCGCGCAGACCCAGCCGGGAGGTCACGGTCCGTGCCGCGCGGACCGCGGCACGCGTGTATTCGTCGGCCACGGCCCGATCTTGCCAGCCGGTGCGCGCGACTGTCGGTAGCGAGGGCTACGATCCCCTTGACCGCCGGAACCGGGCCTCGCCCGCGCCCGGCGGCCGGACGATGACCACCACAAGGTTCAAGTGTTGGAGGCAGGAGTGACGGCCGTAGCCCCCAAGCCGATCGCGACGCGCCCGTACCCCGCGCACGAGTCGGTCAAGGGTTCGTACCTGCTGCGGTTGTTCCGCACGACGGACCACAAGCAGATCGGGATCATGTACCTGGTCACGTCGTTCGCCTTCTTCATGGCGGGCGGCGCGATGGCCATGCTGATCCGTACCGAGCTGGCGCGGCCCGGGCAGCAGTTCCTTTCGCAGGAGCAGTACAACCAGCTGTTCACCATGCACGGCACGGTGATGCTGCTGCTGTACGCGACCCCGATCCTCTTCGGCTTCGCGAACTTCGTGCTCCCGCTGCAGATCGGCTCGCCGGACGTCGCGTTCCCGCGGCTGAACGCGTTCTCGTACTGGCTGTACCTCTTCGGCGGCCTGATCGTGCTGTCGGGCTTCCTGACGCCGGGTGGCGCCGCCGACTTCGGCTGGTTCGCCTACACCCCGCTGTCGGACGCGATCCACTCGCCGGGCGTCGGTGCGGACCTGTGGATCTCCGGCCTGGTGGTCTCCGGTCTCGGCACCATCCTCGGCGCGGTCAACATGGTCACCACCGTGGTCTGCCTGCGCGCGCCGGGCATGACGATGTACCGGATGCCGATCTTCACCTGGAACATCCTGGTGACGTCGATCCTGATCCTGCTCGCCTTCCCGATCCTGACCGCGGCCCTGATGGGCCTGCTGGCGGACCGGCATCTGGGCGCGCACGTGTTCGACCCCGAAAACGGCGGGGTGATCCTCTGGCAGCACCTCTTCTGGTTCTTCGGCCATCCAGAGGTCTACATCGTCGCGCTACCGTTCTTCGGTATCGTGTCGGAGATCTTCCCGGTGTTCAGCCGCAAGCCCATGTTCGGCTACAAGAGCCTGGTCTGGGCGACGCTGGCCATCGCGGCGCTGTCGGTCGCGGTGTGGGCGCACCACATGTACGCCACCGGCGCCGTGCTGCTGCCGTTCTTCTCCTTCATGACGTTCCTGATCGCGGTCCCGACCGGCGTGAAGTTCTTCAACTGGATCGGCACGATGTGGAAGGGCCAGCTGTCCTTCGAGACGCCGATGATCTTCTCGATGGGCTTCATCGTCACGTTCCTCTTCGGCGGCCTGACCGGCATCATGCTGGCCGCGCCGGCGATCGACTTCCACGTGTCGGACAGCTACTTCGTCGTCGCGCACTTCCACTACGTGCTCTACGGCACGATCGTGTTCGCCACCTTCGCCGGCATCTACTTCTGGTTCCCGAAGATCACCGGCCGGATGATGGACGAGAAGCTCGGCAAGTGGCACTTCTGGACCACGTTCATCGGCTTCCACGGCACGTTCCTCGTCCAGCACTGGCTGGGCGCCGAGGGCATGCCGCGGCGGTACGCGGACTACCTGACCAGTGACGGCTTCACGACGCTGAACACGATCTCGACGATCGGCGCGTACATCCTCGGTGCCTCGACGCTGCCGTTCATCTGGAACGTCTTCAAGAGCTACCGGTACGGCGAGATCGTCACGGTGGACGACCCGTGGGGCTACGGCAACTCGCTCGAGTGGGCGACGTCCTGCCCGCCGCCGCGGCACAACTTCACCGAGCTGCCCCGGATCCGTTCCGAGCGGCCGGCCTTCGAGCTGCACTACCCGCACATGATCGAGCGCCTCCACAAGGAGGGCGAGATCGGCTTCTTCGGGAAGCAGAAGGTCATCAGCCACGCGGCCCCGTCGCAGGTGCTCACCGAAGCGGTGATTCCGGGAGACCACTCCAAGGACAACGCGAGCGAGCAGGGCGACGACAAGTAGGACACCTGATCGAGTGAGCGCGTGCCCGGCTTTTGTGAAGCCGGGCACGCGCTCTACTTATGTCCGAGGCCGGACCGGCAGACTGATCGTGCAGCGTCGCCGAACGAGGGATGACCAGTGACCCAGACCCCCGTCCTGATCACGACCACGGGCCCCGACAAGCCGGGCGTCTCGTCCGTACTGTTCGCCGTGCTGACCCGGCACGACGTCGACGTGCTCGACGTCGAGCAGGTCGTCATCCGCGGGCAGCTCGTGCTCGGTGTGCTCGCCGGCGTGTACCGCGACCCGGAGGGCCTGCAGGAGTCGGTCGAGCAGGCGATGGCGTCCGTCGGCATGACGGTCGACGTCAAGATCGGGTCGGCGATCGGGGACGACCCGTTCGCGCTCGGCCGCCGCGACTCCACCCACGTGCTGGTGATCCTCGGCCGCCCGGTCACCGCGCGCGGCTTCTCGGAGGTCGCGCGCCGGCTGGCGTCGCTGGGCGCCAACATCGACGCGATCCGCAGCGTCGCCGACTACCCCGTGACCGGGCTGGAGCTGTACGTCTCGGTCGACCAGGACACCCCGGAAGCCGACACGGCCTTGCGCTCGGAGCTCGCCGACGCCGCGGTCGAGGCGGGCGTGGACATCGCGGTCGAACGGGCCGGGATCACGCGCCGGGCGAAGCGGCTGGTCGTCTTCGACGTCGACTCGACGCTCATCCAGGGCGAGGTCATCGAGATGCTGGGCGCGCACGCCGGCGTCGAGCCGGAGATCCGCGAGATCACCGAGGCCGCCATGCGCGGCGAGCTCAACTTCACGCAGTCGCTGGAACGCCGGGTCGCGTTGCTGGCGGGCCTGCCCGCGACGGCGATCGACGAGGTCGCCGCGTCGATCGAGCTGACCCCGGGCGCGCGCACGACGATCCGCACGCTCAAGCGGATGGGTTTCAAGACCGGCGTGGTGTCCGGCGGGTTCACCCAGGTCATCGGCGGCCTGGTGGCGGAGCTCGGCCTCGACTTCGCGGCGGCGAACGAGCTCGAGATCGTCGACGGCAAGCTCACCGGGCGCGTGGTCGGGGACGTCGTGGACCGCGCAGGCAAGGCGAAGGTGCTTCGCCGCGTCGCCGGGGAGTACGACATCCCGCTGGAGCAGTGCGTCGCGGTCGGGGACGGCGCCAACGACATCGACATGCTGTCGGCGGCGGGCATGGGTGTCGCGTTCAACGCCAAGCCCGCGCTGCGCGAGGTGGCCGACACCGCGCTGTCGCACCCGTACCTCGACGCCGTGCTGTTCGTGCTCGGTCTCACCCGCGGCGAGGTCGAGGCGGCCGACGCTGCCGACGGACTCGAGCTGATGCGTCCGTGAGCAGCATTCTCGACCCCCTGGGCGCCCGCTACGCCTACTGGCTGGGGCTTCCGGCCGAAGACACATCGGACACTTCCGACGAGCTCCCGGAGGAAGTCCGGGCGATGCCGGTGATCCTGCGCATCGAGCGGGCCGAGCCGCCGGGCCGCACGCCGCTGCTGGAGGCCGCGGCGGCCGCCGCGCTGGCCGTCTGCCTCGACGAGCGCGCCGAGCCCGGCGGCGAGTGGGCCGAGCCGATGCACGCCTGGCTCGACAATCGGATCCGCAAGGTGGCGCGGCGGGCGCGGGGCGCGCACTGGGCGGCCGTGCAGGACCTGCCGGGCATCACGGTCGAGATCGACGGCGCCGAGGCGCGGGCCCTCGTGCCCGGACTGGTCGCCGAGGCGCCCAAGGAGGTCTCGCGGCTGCAGATCTCAGGGAGCGAGCTGCCGCCCGACGAGCCCGGGCCGCCGCCCGCCGGTGTCCCGCTGCTCCTGCTCAACCCGCACGCGCCGATGACCGTCGGCAAGGCCGCCGCGCAGGTCGGGCACGCCACGATGATCCTCGCGGCGCTGCTGGACGACGTCGCGCTGGCCGGCTGGGCCGCGCAGGGCTACCGGACCGCCGTGCGCACGGCGAGTGTCGCGCGCTGGAAGGAACTGCACCCCGGGGACGACCCCGAGGGAGCGTGGCGGCGCGATCGCGTCGTGGCCGTCCGGGACGCCGGGTTCACCGAGGTCGATCCGGGCACCATCACGGTTCTCGCCCAGTGGGCGCCGGAACAAGCGGTTTCCTGACCGGGTTGGAGCGGGCATGGGACTCGAAGTACAGCGCGACGGCCAGCATTCCTTCGTCGGCCGCAACGACCGGGGCGCTTCGGTGCGGCTGGGTCGCACTGGTGCGGAAGGGGCGTTCTCGCCCGCGGAACTGCTGCAGATCGCGGCCGCGGGCTGCAGCGCGGTGACCGCCGAAGAGCTGATCACGCGGCGGGTGGGCGAAGACGCGAAGTTCCGCGTGACCGTCAGCGCCGACCGGCGTGAGGGGGCCTCGGAACTGGACGCCGTGCACGTCGCATTCGATGTCGACGTGTCGACTTTGGCGGGGGATCAGCGCGAGGCGCTGGCCGGTGCCGTGGACCGCGCGATCGAGCGGCTCTGCACGGTGAGCCGGACGCTCAAGAAGGGGATTCCGGTGACCGAGGAGTTCCCGGCTTAGGGTCGGGCGCCACCGGGACCAGGGTGTCCCACTCCTCGGCGAGCTTGCGCTGGTTCTGCTCGTCGAGGAAGGGGAGCACCACGTGGCACGACCGGCACGCCCGGCCGTACTCGGCGACGATGACGGGCCGGGATTCGAGGAAACCCGGACGCTTGAAGGCGAGCCGCAGCCAGCGCTGTCGGCCGAGAGGTCCGCGAGCGGGCTCAAGCTGTCTTCCGCGCCGCAGACCGGGCAGCGCACGTCAGTTCTCGCTGGATTCCCAGACGACGTAGGCCTGGTCCGCGTCGGTCGTCATGGCCTCGATGAACTTCTCGTTGTCGAAGCCCGGCAACGACTGCAGCCGCTCGATCAGCGCGTCGGCCGCCGGGTCGCCGCTCGGGACCGCCGTGCCTTTGCCGTTGGTGTCCACCAGCATGAAGAAGACGTCTTCGTTCCACGGGCCGTCGGGGATCACGCGGACCATCACCGACGACAGGCTGGCCCACGTGACAGCTTCTTCGCTGCCGTCCGCGAGCCGCCGCCGTACGCCGGTGTCGTCGACACTGACGGTCCGGGACTGTGCGCTGGACGAATCCTGGGTCAACCGGTGCTCCCTATTGTTGCTTGGGTTGCTTCACCGTACCGGTCGGTGTTGTGGACCGCGTCACGCGGGCGCGGCAGCGTCCAGCCGGCGCAACGCGTCGCGGGCCACCTTCGGGTCCATCGTGGGCCAGAACGGCGGCAGCGAGGCACGGAGGAATCCGCCGTAGCGGGCGTTCGCCAGCCGCGAATCCAGCACCGCGACCACCCCGCGGTCGGTGACCGACCGGTGCAGCCGACCGGTGCCCTGCGCCAGCAGCAGCGCCGCGTGCGTGGCCGCCACGGTGAGGAACCCGTTGCCGCCGCGGGCTTCCACCGCGCGCTGGCGCGCCGAGGAGACCGGGTCGTCCGGGCGCGGGAACGGGATCCGGTCGACCACCACGAGCTGCAGCGACGGCCCGGGGACGTCCACGCCCTGCCACAGGCTCAGCGTGCCGAACAGGCACGTGCGAACGTCTTCGGAGAACTTCTGGACCAGCAGCGACGTCGCGTCTTCGCCCTGGCAGAGGATCGGGAAGTCGAGCCGCCCGCGCATCTCCTCGGCCGCCTGCTTGGCCGCCCGCATCGAGGAGAACAACCCCAGCGTGCGCCCGCCCGCGGCTTCGATCAGCTCGGCCAGTTCGTCCATTGTGGACGACGCGAGGCCGTCGCGCCCCGGCGGCGGCAGGTGCTTGGCCAGGTAGAGGATGCCGTTGCGCTTGTGGTCGAACGGCGAGCCGACGTCCAGGCCCGTCCACTTCGGCCCGGTGTCGGTGTCGGACGGCGCTTCCTTGTCCGTCGCGGCTCCCGGCGCCTTCTCGACGCGGGCCGCGCCCGGCGGGAGCCCCCACTGCCGCGCCATGGTGTCGAACGTGCCGCCCAGGGTCAGCGTCGCCGAGGTGAGGACCGTCGTGTGCAGGTTGAAGACGCGCTCGCGCAGCAATCCGGCGACGCCCAGCGGCGCCACCTTCAGCGCCGGCGGCCGCGGGTTCGACGAGTACTTGTCGCCGGAGAGCCAGACGACGTCGCGCTGGTGCGCCTGGTCGTCGTCGAACGCCTCCAGCAGCCGGACCGCGGTGTCGTGCACCTCGTCGAGCAGCGAGCGCGCCAGCTTGCGCGCGGTGGCCCCTTCGACGTCCTCCTTGCGATCCGAGCCCAGCGAGGTGATGCACCGGTGCGCGGCGTCCCGGATCGCCGGGATCGCGCCCCGCAGCGGCTGGGGCAGCTCGTCCAGCCGGCCCGCGGGCAGGTCGTCGACGATCAGCGCCAGCCCGTCACCCGCCTCCAGGAGGCCGTCGGCGACGTCGGCGTCGATCAGCTTGCCGCAGCGGCGCGCGGCCGACGCGCACATCGCGCTGGTGAGCTCGCCGGTGGCGACGGACGTGACGCGGTCGACGAGGTCGTGCGCCTCGTCGATGATCACCACGTCGTGGTCCGGCAGGACCTGGTAGCCCTGCAGGGCGTCGATCGCCAGCAGCGCGTGGTTGGTCACGATGACGTCGGCGCGGCCGGCCTCGGCACGGGCCTTCTCGGCGAAGCAGTCCGTGCCGATCGGACAGCGGGACGCGCCGAGACATTCCTTCGCCGTCACGGACACCTGGCGCCACGCCTGGTCGGTGACGCCGGGGACGAGCTCGTCGCGGTCGCCGGTTTCGGTGTCCGACGCCCACTCCCGCAGCCGCGTGACCTCCTTGCCGAGGCGCGACACCGCGAACGGGTCGAAGAGCTGGGCGTCCTCCGGCTCGTCCGGTGCGCCGGCGTCCAGGCGGTGCAGGCACATGTAGTTGCGGCGGCCCTTGAGGATCGCGAAGGTCGGTTCGCGGCCGAGGGGCTTCTTCAGCGCCTTCGCCAGGCGCGGGAGGTCGCGGTCGACGAGCTGGCGCTGCAACGCGATCGTCGCCGTCGAAACCACGACGGTGGCTTCCTTCTCGACGGCGTGGCGGATCGCGGGAACCAGGTAGGCCAAGGACTTGCCGGTGCCGGTGCCGGCCTGCACGGCCAGGTGCTCGCCGGTGCGGATGGCGCGGCCGACGGCATCCGCCATCTCGACCTGCCCGGGCCGTTCGGCACCGCCTACGGACTCCACCGCGTGGGTGAGGAGTTCGAGGACGCCGGGGAAGTCAGTTCGAGCGGGCACAGCGACACATTAGCCGCCACCGCCGACAGGATCGGTGATCCGTCGCGAACGGGCCACTCGCGCCCTGTCGCGGGAACGCCGAAGGGGACCTCACGAGCGCGAGGTCCCCTTCGGCGGGCAAGTCAGTCCTCGGTGCGGCCCGAGACGAGCTTCCAGGTCAGCGGCAGCAGGCCGGCGGCCACGACGATCTTGATCGCGTCGCCGATCAGGAACGGTGTCACGCCCTTGGCGAACGCCGTCGACAGGTCGAACCCGGTCGAGGCCATCAGCCACGGCACGCCGAACGCGTAGATCACGAGGTTGCCGAGCACCATGGTGCCCGCGGTGCGCACCGGCGTCCGGTCGCCGCCGCGGCGGGCGAGCGCGCCCACGAGCGCGCCGGCGAAGACGAACCCGACGATGTAGCCGGCGCTCGCGCCGGACAGGCCCGCGGTGCCGTGCTGGAACCACGGCACGCCCACGGCACCGACCAGCAGGTACACCAGCATCGACGCGGCACCGCGCGACATGCCGAGCGACGCGCCGACGAGCAGCGCGGCGAACGTCTGGCCGGTCATCGGCACCGGGCTGCCCGGCACCGGGATGGTCAGCTGCGCGGCGGCGCCGGTGAGCACGGCACCGCCGGCGACCAGCGCGATGTCCCGGACGAGGGAACCGGGCACGAGGTCGGCCAGCACGGGCCGCTTGCCGGCGAAGGACAGCGAAGACACAGAACCTCCCTGGGTGAGCAGACAACCGAGGTTAACGCTCGTTACCCAGGGAAAACCCCGGAAGTTGCGTTCCTCACCGGCCACCCGTCCGGGTGGACCCGATCAGGGGTGTCCGCGTGCCTGCCGATGACGAAA
Source organism: Amycolatopsis ponsaeliensis (assembly GCF_030182635.1). Taxonomy (NCBI): domain Bacteria; kingdom Bacillati; phylum Actinomycetota; class Actinomycetes; order Pseudonocardiales; family Pseudonocardiaceae; genus Amycolatopsis; species Amycolatopsis ponsaeliensis. The sequence continues at coordinate 20,816 of NZ_JAPZLD010000066.1, read as the reverse complement.
GGGGTAACTACGAACTGTCACGACGACCGTGGAGGCCGCTGCATGCGAAACGCCGGGAAGAGGACGATCCGGTTGCTGGCGGTGACGCTGCTGACCGCGCCCCTCCTGGCCGCCGCGGCCCCCGGGACGTCCACCGGATGGGCGTCCGCGGGCTCGCTGGACGTGACGATCGACAACGAGCACGTCGTCACCGGTGACCTGGCGAAATGCACTGCCGACGGCCCGTTGAGCGCGCGCACGCAAGGCGGCGTGACGGGCGATGTCGCGACGTTCGGCACCGGGGAGAGCGGCTGCGGGCGCACGGGGGACGTGGCGATCGCGCAGGCGTCCGGGCACCGGTTCGAAGCCGCCGTGCTCAAGCGCTACGGCGGCCCGGTGATCACCGTCCGCACCTACTCGGCGAAGTGCGCCACGACGGCGACCGGCAGCGGCGGCGAGGTCTCGATCGGCGCGGTCGACGGGATCACCGTGCCCGCGGAGATCCCGCCGAACCACCGGATCGTCATCCCGGGCGGGCCGGCGGGCACGGCGCTGGCGACGGTGATCCTCAACGAGACCGTGACGCCCCAGCCGCCGGACGGCAGCCTCGTGACGCACGCGCTGCACATCAAGCTGTTCCCGCAGGGCGGCCCGGCGAGCGGGGACATCTACCTGGGCACGGCCGCCTGCGACCCCTTCGGCAAGAAGTAGCTACACAGTCGTGAAGCGGCTGGCCGCCGCGACGAACTCGCCGGCCCGCGTCGCCAGGTCCGGCAGGCTTCCGCTCGGCGAGAGCGCGTCGCCCAGCAACGGCGTCGCCGCGGCCACCGCGATCGCGCCCGCGCGCAGGTAGCCCTCGACGTCGGCCAGGTGGACGCCGCCGGTCGGGACCAGCGGGACGTCCGGCAGCGGGGCCCGGATCGCACGCAGGTAGGCGACCCCGCCCACCGCCGCGATCGGGAACACCTTCACCGCGGCCGCGCCGAGGCGCCGGGCCTGGTCGATCTCCGTCGGCGTCAGCGCACCGCAGACCACCGGGGTCTCCAGCTCCGCGGCGCGTTCCAGGACCGCCGGGTTCACCGTCGGCGTGATCAGGTACGCCGCGCCCGCGTCGACCGCGATGTCCACATCGGACGGTTCGCGGACGCTGCCCGCGCCGATCAGCGCGTCCGCGCCGAGCGCCAGGCGCAGCGCGGTGATCGCGGCGGGCGCGCCCGGGGTCGTCAGCGTCGCTTCGAGCAGGCAGATGCCCGCCGCGTGCAGCACCATCGCCGCGTCGGCGAACCGCGACGCGTCGGCCGCGCGCAGGATCGCGACGAGCCGGTGTTCCGCCAGCGAGGCTTGCAGGTCCTTCACGCGGCCGGTCCGACGAACGCCGTGCCGGTGTGGGTGACTCCCGCCTTGCCGAAGTCCTCGAGCGTCGCGTCCACCGTCGGCTGCGAGCCGCCGACGGTCAGGTCCAGCAGCACCCGCACGCCGAAGCCCGCCTTCGCCGCGTCGAGGGCCGTCGCGCGGACGCAGAAGTCCGTCGCGATGCCGACGACGTCGACGTCGGTGACGTCGTGCTCGCGCAGCCACGTCTCCAGGGACTTCCCGTCGCGGGCCGCGCCTTCGAAGCCGGAGTACGCGGCGCTGTATTCGCCCTTGGAGAACACCTCGCCGATCGGGACGACGTCGAGCGCGGGGTGGAACGACGCTCCCGGCGTACCGGCGACGCAGTGCACCGGCCAGCTGTCCTTGAAGTCGGGCGTCTCGCTGAAGTGGTCACCCGGGTCGATGTGGTTGTCGCGGGTGGCCACGACGTGGCTGTACCCGCCTTCGACGGCCTGCTTCGAGATGGCGGCGGCCGCGGCGGCCCCGCCCGGCAGGCCGAGCGAACCCCCTTCGCAGAAGTCGTTCTGCACGTCCACCACGATCAGCGCGGTTCCCATGGCCGGACTCCGTTTCAGAGGAAGATCGTCGGGATGGCGGGCTCGCCGTGCGAGAGCTTGAGGCCCTCCCACGGCAGGCTCACGAGGCCGCGGCGCAACCGCTGCCTCGCGTCGTCGAGCGTAGGCAGGTCCGCCTCCGCGCGGCCAGCGCGGATCAGCGGGATCTGCAGCGGCCGGTCGTTCGCGTCCGGCGTGGGCGCGCCGGACGCCGTCGTCCAGACGACCTCTTCGACGGCCGTGCCGGTGCCGCGGTAGCGCCGCAGCGCGGACTTGCGCCCGCCGCGGGACTCCTTGTGGGCGCTGCGCTTCGCGACCGGCTTGCCGTCCACCTCGACCAGCTTGTAGACCATCCCGGCGGTCGGCGCGCCGGACCCGGTGACCACCGAGGTGCCGACGCCGTACGCGTCCACGGGCTCCGCGCGCAGCGCCGCGATGGCGTGCTCGTCGAGGTCGCCGGAAACGACGATCCGGGTGTCCTTCGCACCGAGGGAGTCCAGCTGCTCGCGGGCGCGGCGGGCGAGCGGGCCGACGTCGCCCGAGTCGATCCGGATCGCGCCGAGCTCCGGCCCAGCGACGCGGACCGCGGTCTCGATGCCGGCGGTGATGTCGTAGGTGTCGACTAGCAGCGTCGTGTCCGCGCCCATCTTCTCGACCTGCGCGCGGAACGCCGCTTCTTCGCTGTCGTGCAGCAGCATGAAAGCGTGCGCGACGGTGCCGCGCGTCGGGATCCCGTAGCGGCGGCCTGCCTCGAGGTTGGACGTCGTCGCGAAGCCGGCCAGGTAGGCGGCGCGCGCGGCCGCGACCGCGGCGTACTCGTGCGTGCGGCGCCCGCCCATCTCGATGATCGGGCGGCCGTGCGCGGCCCCGGACATCCGGGCCGCCGCGGACGCGATCGCGCTGTCGTGGTTGAGGATCGACAGCACCAGCGTCTCGAGCAGCACGCACTCGGCGAACGAGCCGGTGACGGTGAGCAACGGCGAACCCGGGAAGTACAGCTCGCCTTCGGAGTAGCCGTCGACGTCACCCGAGAACTCGTAGTCCGCGAGCCAGGACAGCGTCGCGTCGTCGACGACGGCGGTGGCTTCCAGCTGCGCCAGTTCGGCTTCGGTGAAGCGGAAGTCCGCGATCGCGTCCAGGACGCGGGCGGTACCTGCGACGACGCCGTAGCGGCGCCCGTCCGGCAGGCGCCGGGCGAACACCTCGAACACACAGGGCCGCGCGTGCGTCCCGTCGGCGAGCGCGCTGCCCAGCATGGTCAGCTCGTAGTGGTCGGTGAGCAGCGCAGTGCTGGTCGTGGCCGGCTCCGGTGAACCCATGGGGTCAGCCTATTCACCCACATGGCCGGACCTGGCGCGGCGTACCCTGTCGCCCCCGTGACACCATGGGGTGCATGTCCATGCCTGTCGCAGCCGAGCAGACGCAGGTCGAGCCGGCCGGTGCCGAGGTCGCCGAGTCGGACACACCCTGGCGGACCGTGGTGTGGAACGACCCGGTCAACCTGATGTCGTACGTGACGTACGTCTTCCAGAAGCTGTTCGGGTACGGGCGCGACCACGCCACCAAGCTCATGCTGGACGTGCACCACAAGGGCAAGGCGATCGTCTCGTCCGGCTCCAAGGAGAAGGTGGAGACCGACGTGGCGAAGCTCCACGCGGCAGGCCTGTGGGCGACGATGGAGCAGACCTCGTGAACGGCTGGCGGCGCAAGGGCGCGGTGATCCACGCAGGCTTCGAGCAGCAGGAAGCCGCGGTGCTGCGCGGGCTGGTCAGCCAGCTCGAGGACATGCTCACCGCGCGCGCCGAGGAGGCGCCGCAGGACGAGCTCGCCGAACTGACCGGCATCCGGATCGGGCCGACGGAGTCCCCGGACGACCCGGTGCTTTCGCGGCTGCTCCCGGACTTCCACCGGCTCGACCCGGACAACCCGACCAGCGAGGACCTCGACTCCGCCGCGGCGATGCGGTCGCTGCACGAGCCGGAGCTGCTGGACATCAAGGTCGGCGTGGCCAAGATCGTGCTGGACACGCTGCCCCGCGACGGCGGCCACGTCCGGCTGACCGAGGAGCAGGCCGACGCCTGGCTGGGTGCGCTCAACGACGTCCGGCTGGCGCTCGGCACCGCGCTCGACGTCACCGACGACATGCCCGACGAGCTGCCCGAGGACGACCCGCGGGCGCCGCACCTGGGCGTCTACCACTGGCTGACCTGGGTGCAGGAGACGCTGATCCAGGCGCTCACCGGATGATCACCGACGTGCCGGGTGTCCTGGTCGGGCACCACGAGCGGGTCGGCGACGGCTGGGCGACCGGGACGACGGTGGTCCTCGTGCCCGACGGCGCGGTCGGTGCCGTCGACCAGCGCGGCGGCGCGCCCGGCACGCGGGAGACGAACCTGCTGGAGCCGGAGAACCTGGTGCAGCGAGTGAACGCGATCTGCCTGTCCGGCGGGAGCGCGTACGGGCTGGCCGCGGCCGACGGCGTCATGCGGTGGCTCGCCGAGCGGAACCTGGGTTTCCCGGTGGGCATGCAGCCACACGAGGTCGTGCCGATCGTGCCCGCGGCGGTGCTGTTCGACCTGCCGCGCAGCGAGTGGGGCAACCGGCCCGACGCGTCCTTCGGCTACGCGGCGTGCGAAGCGGCTTCGGAGTCGTTCGCGCAGGGGACGGTCGGCGCGGGCGCGGGGGCGGCCGTCGGGTCGCTCAAAGGCGGAATCGGTTCCGCGAGCGAGGTCGTCGGCGAATACACGGTCGGGGCGCTGGCGGCGGTCAACGCGGCGGGCGAAGCCGTGGATCTCTCCACTGGACGCGCGTACGCGGCCGACCACGGCGACTTCGGCGTCACGTGGCCTTCTCGCGCTGCGTCGCTGCCTTCTCGCGCGACCGACCTGAACACGACGATCGGTGTGGTCGCGGTGGACGCGGCGTTGTCGAAGGCCGAGGCACGGCGGATCGCGGTCGCGGCCCAGGACGGCCTGGCCCGCGCGGTGCGCCCGGCCCACACGATGTTCGACGGCGACACGGTGTTCGCGCTGGCCACCGGAGCGCGTGAGCTGCCGGAGGCGAGCGGCCCGTTCGGCGCGGCGGCGCGCCCGGCGGCGTTGGACGCCCTGTGCTCGGCGGCGGCGCGGGTGTTCGCGCGGGCGATGGTGCACGGCCTGCTGGCGGCGACGACCGCGGGCGGGGTGCCGGCTTACCGGGACGTGTGGCCGGAAGCGTTCGCGTAACGCCAGGCCGCCGCGCGCGGATCATCCTCGCGTGCGGACCGAGGACAAGTGGATCGTCCGGATCCACAACGACAATGTGAACACCTTCCCCGGCGTGACCTTGGTGCTGGAAGAGCTCCTCGGCTGGCCGGTCGACGCCTGCTGGGCGACCGCCGAGCGGATCCACACCACCGGCTCGGCCGAGCTCGAACCCCCGGTGTCCGCACCGGAGGCGGAGAACGTCGTCGCGGCCCTGCAGATCCGCGGCCTCCGCGCGACCCTGCGGCGCGTCGGATGACCGACTTCGTGCACGTCACCGGGGTGGCCGGCCGCGTCCGGCTCCGGCTGGCCCCGAACACGGCCGCGGTGCTGCACCACACGCTGACCGACGTCGCCGCGCGCCTGGCCGGCTCGGACCGGCGGACCGGGATCCCCGACCGCAGGCTGTTCCCCGACGCCTACGACTCCCGGGAACCCAGTGCGGCCTTCCGGGACCGGCACGGTGCCGCGATGCGGGCCGAAGTGGCCGCCACCTTCGCCCGGGTGCTCACGGCCTGGGCCGGGAGGACCGAGCTCGACCTCGACCTCGCGGGCGTCCGCGACCTGCGGCTCGCGCTCGCCCACGCCCAGACGGTCACCCTGCGGCAGACGCGGTGGAAGACGTCGGGCACCGGCCTGTTCGCGACGCGGTGGGGTGCCGAGCGGACCGCCGTCTGGCTGCAGGACCTGGAAAGTCACCTCGCCACGGCCGCGCTGGCCCGCGGCGACGTGCCGGTGTTCCTGGAGCTGTGAGCGGCAGCGCTTCACGCGCCCGGGTAGGGGTCCTCGGGCAGGGCGTCGTCGCCGATCTCCAGGTTGGCGGCGCGCACCGTGCTCACGTACTCCTCGTCGATCTCCATGTCGATCCCCGCGACGGACAGGATCGGGCCCAGCGACGGGTGGATCTCCAGCGGCCCCAGTTCCGTGGTGCGCGGCAGGCGCTCCCAGATCTGCTTCGGGCAGTGCAGGCTCCAGCGGCCGCAGGCCAGCAGCGTCACGTGCCGGTCGGTCACCATGACCAGGAACCCGACCCGCAGGCGCATGCGGTTGACGTAGAGCGACATGCCCGGGATGACGTACTGGATCCGCTCGTCCGTGCCGAGGTACATCCGGCACCGATCGCGTACTTTCGACGACAGCGGCACCGGCTCAGTGTCCCAGGAATGCCTGGTGAGCGGTACATCTCATCATCTGGACAGCTTGTGTCCACCACCTAAGATGTCGGGTGTGCTCCGGATCCGCCGTGAACTCGTCGACGAGATCGTCGCCCATGCCCGCCGTGACCATCCCGACGAGGCGTGCGGCGTCATCGCCGGGCCCGAAGGGTCGGACTCGGCCGAGCGGTTCATCCCCATGCTGAACGCCGCGCGCTCGCCGACGTTCTACGAGTTCGACTCCGGTGACCTGCTGAAGCTCTACCGCGAGATGGCCGCCAACGACGAGGTGCCCGTGGTGATCTACCACTCGCACACCGCGACCGAGGCCTACCCGTCGCGGACCGACGCGAACATCGCGGCCGAGCCGGACGCGCACTACGTGCTCGTCTCCACCCGCGACCCCGAAGTGCACGAGTTCCGGTCGTACCGGATCGTGGACGCCGAGATCACCGAGGAGCCGGTCGAGATCGTCGACTGAGTCCCGTCGGAATAAACCGCCGCGCCACCGGCGTCTGCGTGTAAGAACCCACCGGAGGTAAGAACCCATGGCCGTGACCGTCTCCATCCCGACGATCCTGCGCACCCACACCGGCGGCGAGAAGTCCGTCGAGGCGAAGGGCGCGACCGTCCTCGAGGTCATCGACGACGTCGATTCCCGCCACGCCGGCATCAAGGGCCGCCTGGTGAAGGAGGAGAAGCTGCACCGCTTCATCAACGTCTACGTCAACGACGAGGACGTGCGCTTCGCCGGCGGGCTCGAGGCCGAGGTCAAGGACGGCGACACCCTGACCATCCTCCCCGCCGTGGCCGGTGGCTGATCGATGGCTCGCTTCGAGTCCCTGCTCGACGCGCTCGGCGGCACCCCGCTGGTCGGGCTGCCCCGGCTCTCGCCCACGCACGACGTGCGCCTCTGGGCGAAGCTGGAGGACCGCAACCCGACCGGCTCGATCAAGGACCGCCCCGCGCTGGCCATGATCGAAGCCGCCGAGCGCGAAGGCAAGCTGCGGCGCGGCTCCACGATCCTGGAGCCGACGTCGGGCAACACCGGCATCTCATTGGCCATGGCCGCCAAGCTCAAGGGCTATGGCCTGGTCTGCGTGATGCCGGAGAACACCTCGACCGAGCGCAAGCAGCTGCTGCAGGCCTACGGCGCGCGGATCGTGTTCTCCCCGGCCGCGGGCGGCTCGAACGAAGCCGTCCGGCGGGCGAAGGAGCTGGCCGAGGCGAACCCGGAATGGGTGATGCTCTACCAGTACGGCAACCCGGCCAACGCCGACGCGCACTACCGCGGCACCGGGCCCGAGCTGCTCAAGGACCTGCCGACGCTGACGCACTTCGTCGGCGGCCTCGGCACGACCGGGACGCTGGTGGGCGTCGGCCGGTACCTGCACGAGGCGAAGCCGGACGTCCAGGTCATCGCGGCCGAGCCCCGCTACGGCGAGCTGGTGTACGGCCTGCGCAACCTCGACGAGGGGTTCGTCCCGGAGCTGTACGACCCCAGCGTCCTCAACGGCCGGTTCTCCGTCGGCGCGTACGACGCTCTGCGGCGCACCCGGGAGCTGCTGGAGCACGAAGGCATCTTCGCGGGCATTTCGACGGGCGCGGTCCTGCACGCTGCGCTGGCCGTCGCGGAGAAGGCGGCTGCTCGCGGCGAAACCGCGGACGTGGCGTTCATCGTCGCGGACGCCGGGTGGAAGTACCTCTCGACCGGGGCTTACGCCGGGTCGCTCGACGAGGCCGCCGAGCGGCTCGACGGGCAGCTCTGGGCCTGAGTCACTCGGCCTTCCAGAGCTCGGGCAGGGCGAGGTCGATCCCGTCGGCCTCGGCCAGCCGCTGGAAGGTGGCCATGGTCGTCTCCAGGTCGTCGAACACCTTCGGCAGCAGCTTGAGCGGCTTCGACAGCGGCCGCCAGAAGGCGTCCCAGTGGATCGGGCGGACCTTGCGCGGGGTGAGCGCGCCGACGGTCTCCCGCCAGTACCGCTCCCGCCATTCCTCGGTCTGCTTCCCGGCCGCCCCGGCGCCGAGGTAGACGACGTCCGCGTCGTAGCCGGCCAGCGCACCGGGCACGAAGTTCGCCGACGCGTGGACGAGGACGCTGCCCGCCGCGTGCGCGATGTGGAACGAGTAGCAACGCCCGGTCTTGAAGGCCTTCGCCTTGGCCGGCAGCCGGACCGGCTCGGTGATCTCGCCCGGTACCCGGTCGCCGTCGCTGTGCTCGGCATCGACTGCCGTCACGGTGAAGGCGCCGAACTCGACCGGCTTGCCCGGGACCAGCTCTTCGAACGGCTGCGCGGCCAGGCCGTAGCCCTCTTGGACCTTCCGGGTCGACGGTGAGCCGGCCAGCGTGGCGCCGGTCAGCTCGGCGACGACCGGCGCGTCGAGGGCGTGGTCGACGTGGGAGTGCGCCACCAGGACGGCGTCGAGCTTCGTGACGCCGAGGCGGTGCAAGGCCTCGTCGATCCGGCCGCGGTCCGGCGCCACGCGCGTCGCCATCTTCAGCAGGGACGGCCGCGAGAAGAAGCCGTCGACCAGCACGCTCGAGGTGCCGTCGGTGACCAGGACGTTCGAGACCCCCGCGAAGGCCGTGCGCAGTTCGGGCATGCTGTCAGCATGAAGGTCATCGGGCTGCTCGGCGGGATGAGCTGGGAATCGTCCATCGAGTACTACCGCCTGGTAAACGAACGGGTGAAAGCCGTCCTGGGTGGCTTCCACTCGGCGCACACGGTGCTCTACTCCGTCGACTTCGCCGCCATCGAGGCCATGCAGGCCGAGGACCGCTGGGACGACGCCGGCGCGGAGCTGAACCGCGCGGCTCGCGCGCTCGAAGCCGCCGGTGCCGACTTCGTCGTGCTGTGCACCAACACCATGCACAAGGTCGCCGACCAGCTGGCGGACGGCCTCGGCATCCCGCTGCTGCACCTCGGCGACGCCACCGCCGCGGCCATCAAGGCCGCCGGGATCCGCCGGGTCGGGTTGCTCGGGACCGGGTTCACCATGGGGCAGCCGTTCTACCGCGACCGGCTCGCCGCGCACGGGTTGGACGTCCTCGTGCCGAGCGCCGAAGACCGCGACCTCGTCCACCGCGTCATCTACGACGAACTGGTGCTCGGGGTCGTCGAGGACACCTCGCGGCAGGCCTACCGCGAGGTGATCGCGCGGCTGGTCGAGGCGGGCGCCGAGGGCGTGATCTACGGGTGCACCGAGATCGAGCTGCTCGTCGGCCCGGAGGACGCGCCGGTGCCGACGTTCCCCACGACCAGCCTGCACGCCGACGCCGCCGTCGGCTACGCGCTCGGCAAGACGCCGCTGCCGACGGCCCCGGTCACACGCTGACCACCGGCCCACCGCTCACGTGCGCTTCGTGCTGCGCCACGACCTGCCGCCACAGCCGCTCGCGCTCCTCGGCCGTGAACAGGTCCGGCGTGATGCCGAAGACGTCCGCCGCGGCCGTCCACCAGGCGTGCGGGGACTCGACGACCTCCTTGGCGCCGTGGCGGTTCAGGGTCCGCGCCCGCAGGGTGTCGACCCCGGTCGCGTCCCGGCGTTGCAGCACGCACACCCGGACGAACCCGGACTCCGGCGCCGTCGACAGCCACGCGTGCTTCTCCGCGAAGTCGGTCATCTCCGCTTCGCCCGGCGCGAAGTCGAAGCCTGCGAAGCTGCCCGAGGGGTCGTGGTCGAACCGCCAGCCGCCCGGCGCCACCTCCGACGGCCGCAGCCGGTAGGTGTGCGGGCCCTGGGTGTACGACCCTTCCCGTAGGGGTAGCGGCTCGTGGACGCCGTCGCCGAGCCCGGCGTCCACCAGCCACGTCGTGTCCGGCTCGTCCGGCACGCCGGTGACGGTCAGCGCCAGGTGGTTGCGGTCGACGTTCGGCGCGTCGCCCGTGCTGCCCTGCACCCCGCCGAGGTGGCGCGTGACCTCGTAGCCGAGCTCGCGCAGCAGGGCCGAGAAGGCGCCGTTCAGGTGGTAGCAGTACCCACCGCGACCACGCAGGATCCGCGCGATCGACGCCGACGGCTCCAGCGGCGTCGGCCGCCCGAGCTGGATCTCCAGCGGCTCGTACGGCACACGCTCGACGTGCGCCGCGTGCAGCCGCCGCAGCGCGGCCACGCTCGGCGGCTCCGCGTCGAGGCCGAGCCGCTCCAGGTATCCGTCAACGTCGAAGTTCCCCATGCCGCAGACGCTAGCGGGAGGGTCCGACAAAAGCCCGGGATCAGGGATTTCACCCGAGGCGGGCCCGCCCGGAGCGACGTAGCGTCGATCACGTGAGCACTTTGCCCGTGAACCCGGCCCCGGAAACCGACGCCGCCAAGCGCGTGCTGCCGCCGAAACCGAAGGCGGCCGCGCTCGTCGCGCTCTCGTTCACCCTGCTGCTCTACCTGGTCGAGCTGGTGGACGTGATCCTGCCCGGCGACCTGGACCAGGGCGGGATCCATTCGCGGGTGCTGTCCGGCCTCGACGGCGTGCTGTTCGCGCCGCTGCTGCACGCCGGCTGGTCGCACCTGTTCGCGAACACCGTGCCGGTGCTCCTGTTCTCCTTCCTCGCCATGGCCGCCGGGATCGGCCGGTTCGCCCTGGTCACGGCCATCATCTGGGTGGTGTCCGGGCTCGGGGTGTGGCTGATCGGGCCGGCGAACGCGGTCACCGTCGGCGCGTCCGGGCTGGCCTTCGGCTGGCTCGCCTACCTGCTGGTGCGCGGCATCTTCAACCGCGCGGCCGGGCAGATCCTGGTCGCCGTCGTCCTGCTCGGCGTGTGGAGCGGCATGCTCGCCGGCCTGCTGCCCGGCAACCCGGGTGTTTCCTGGCAGGGACACGTCTTCGGCGCGCTGGCCGGCGTCCTCGCGGCGTGGCTGACCGGCCGCACGGGCAAGTCGCGCAAAGCCGAGCCCGCGGCGCCGGGTAACCTCGAAGGGTGACGTCCTCGCCCGCTGATGCCCCGATCGGCGTGTTCGATTCCGGCGTCGGCGGGCTGACCGTCGCGAGGGCGCTCCTCGAGCAGCTGCCCGCCGAGCAGCTCCGCTACGTCGGCGACACCGCGCGCAACCCGTACGGCCCGCTCCCGATCGCCACCGCGCGCAGCTACGCGCTCGAGGCCCTCGACGAGATCGTCGAAAGCGGCGTGAAAGCCCTGGTCATCGCCTGCAACACGGCGTCCGCGGCCTGCCTGCGCGACGCCCGCGAGCGCTACGACGTGCCGGTCATCGAGGTCGTCCTGCCCGCCGCGCGCCGCGCCGTCGTGGCCACGCACACCGGCCGCGTCGGCGTGATCGGCACCGAGGGCACCGTGCGGTCGCGCGCCTACGAGGACGCGTTCGCCGCCGCGCCGGGCATCACGCTCACCAGCGTCGCCTGCCCGCGGTTCGTCGACTTCGTCGAGCGCGGCATCACCTCCGGCCGCCAGGTCCTCGGGCTCGCGCAGGGCTACCTCCAGCCGCTGCTCGACGCCGAGGTCGACACGCTCGTGCTCGGCTGCACGCACTACCCGCTCCTGCAGGGCGTGCTGCAGATCGTGATGGGCCAGGAGGTCACCCTGGTGTCGAGCGCGGACGAGACCGCCAAGGACGTCGTCCGCGTGCTCACCGAGCGGGACCTGCTGACGACCCGGGAGACCCCGCCGCGCCACGAGTTCCTCGCCACCGGTTCGGCCGAGCCGTTCACCCGGCTCGCCCAGCGGTTCATGGGGTTCGCCCCGGGTGTCCTCGCTCCCACCACCGCGTGATCAGGCTGGCGGGCGCTTAGGGTGTCGAAGTGCGACTGACCATCCTCGGGTGCTCCGGCAGCATCCCCGGGCCCAACACCGCCGCGTCCGGTTACCTGGTCGAGGCGGAGGGTTTCCTGCTCGGCCTCGAACTCGGCAACGGAACGCTGGCGCAGCTGCAGGCCGTGGCCGACCCGTTCGACCTGGACGCCCTGGTGCTCTCGCACCTGCACCCCGACCACTGCGCCGACGTCAGCGCGCTCACCGTCCTGCGGCGCTACCACCCGGCGCCGCCGTACCCGGCCCGCCCGCGGTTGCTGCCGCTGTACGCGCCGCACGACGCTCCTCTGCGGCTCGCGAACGCTTATGCGCCCAACGAGGCCGAACGGGCCACCACCGACCTCACCGACGTCTACGCCTTCCACCCGCTGCGGCCGGAACCGTTCCGGATCGGGCCGTTCGAGGTCGTCGCCGTCGTGGTCGACCACCCGACCCCGGCGTACGGCCTGCGCATCTCCTACGGCGGCCGGATCCTCGCGTTCACCGGCGACACCGGGCCATGCACGGCGCTGAACGAGCTCGCCGACGGCGTCGACCTGCTGCTGGCCGAGGCGTCCTGGACGGACTCGGCCGAGCGGCCGACCGGGGTGCACCTGTCGGGCAAGCAGGCCGGCGAGCTGGCGCGCGAGGCCGGGGTCGGACGGCTGCTGCTGACGCACATCGCGCCGTGGACGGACGCGGGCGCGGTTCTGGCCGAGGCGTCGGCGGAGTTCCCGGGGGCCGAGGTCGTCAAGCAGGGTGCCGTCTACGACGTCTGAGCGGTCGGTCCTAGAGTGCTCCCGTGGCTCGAAAAGATGGCAGGAACGACGACCAGCTCCGGGACATCAAGATCACCCGGGGGTTCCAGCAGTGGCCGGCGGGGTCGGTGTTGATCGAATTCGGCAACACCCGGGTGCTGTGCGCCGCGAGCGTCACCGAAGGAGTGCCGCGCTGGCGGGCCGGATCCGGGCTCGGGTGGGTGACGGCCGAGTACGCGATGCTGCCGTCCGCGACCAACACCCGCGGCGACCGCGAGTCGGTGAAGGGCCGGATCGGCGGGCGCACGCACGAGATCTCGCGGCTGATCGGCCGTTCGCTGCGCGCCTGCATCGACCTGGCGGCGCTGGGCGAGAACACGATCGTCATCGACTGCGACGTCATCCAGGCCGACGGCGGCACCCGCACGGCCGCGGTGACCGGTGGTTACGTGGCCCTGGCCGACGCGATCACGTGGCTGGGCGCGGCGAACCGGCTCAACGACCCGCAGCCGCTGTCGTCTTCGGTGGCGGCGGTGAGCGTCGGCGTGGTCGACGGCCGCGTCCGGCTCGACCTGCCGTACGAGGAGGACTCGCGCGCCGAGGTCGACATGAACGTGGTGGCGACGGACGCGGGCACGCTGATCGAGGTCCAGGGCACCGGCGAGGGCGCGACCTTCGCCCGGTCCACTTTGGACAAGATGCTGGACCTGGCCCAGGCGGGCTGCGAAGAGCTGACGCGGCTGCAGAACGAGGCGCTGGCGCTGCCTTACCCGGGTGAGCTGCCGGAGCCGCGTCCGGACAAGAAGAAGGGCTCGAAGTGACGAAGCTGCTTCTGGCTACTCGCAACGCGAAGAAGCTGGGCGAGCTGCGGCGGATCCTTCTCGCGGAGGGAATCTCCGGTATCGAGGTGCTCGGGCTCGCGGACGTGCCCGACTTTCCGGAAGCCCCGGAGACCGCGCCCGACTTCGAGGGCAACGCGGTGGCGAAGGCCCGTGACGCGGTGGCGGCTTGCGGGTTGCCGGCCATCGCCGACGACTCCGGCATCGCGATCGACGCGCTCAACGGCATGCCGGGCGTGCTGTCGGCCCGCTGGTCAGGCGGTCACGGAGACGACGACGCGAACCTGAACCTGGTGCTGGGCCAGCTCGGCGACGTCCCGGACGAGCGCCGCGGCGCCCAGTTCGTCTGCGCGGCGGCGCTGGTCCTGACGTCCGGCGAGGAAACGGTGGTCCGCGGCGAGTGGCGCGGAACGATGGTCCGGGAACGGCGGGGCACGAACGGCTTCGGCTACGACCCGATCTTCCGCCCGGACGGCGAGTCGCGGACGTCGGCGGAGATGGAACCGTCCGAAAAGGACGCCGTCTCGCACCGGGGCCGGGCGTTGCGTGCGCTTCTCCCGGCACTGCGGGAACTGGCAGAGAGCTAGACCCCGAAGACGTCCGGGGTCACCGCGTGCGGCGGCCCGGCGTCGACCTGCGTCGCGACGTCGCGGGTCCACAGCTCGACGACGTGGCCGTCCGGGTCCGTGACGTACGCCGAGCGCTGGCCCGGTTCCGCCGGGTCGTCGCCGAAGTACACCTCGTCCACCGGGACACCCTGGGCGTGCGCCCGGGCCACCGCCGCGGTGTAGTCCTCCTCGGACACCGTCATCGCGAAGTGGACGTGCGCTCCCGGGCGCGCTCCCGCGATGCCCACGAACGGCTTCCACAGGCCGATCCGTGTCCGATCGCCGGACTGGACCCACACCGCTTCGCGGCCCTTCCACGCCGGGCCTTCCCAGCGCAACACCACCGGCAGCCCCAGCACTTCGGTGTAGAAGCGTTCGGACGCTTCGAGGTCACGGGCTTCCAGCACCAGCTCGGTGACGCCCTTCGTCAAGTCGGTCATGAGGCCATGCTGAGACCTCCAGTAACATGGAGGTCAAGAGTGCTGCTTGTCACTCGGGCCGAGGATCGCCACTTCGCAGTCGTGCTCGATCTTGTCCGCGTTCGGGGGCTGGGAGTCGCTCGAGTACGTCCACGGCGACTCGTCGTTGTCCGGCGTCTCCACCACGTGCATGCCCTTGTCGTTCATGCACTGCACCCACTTGTGCATGTTGTCCTGGTACGCCGGGTTCTCGCGGTCCATGCCCCACGGCAGCAGGGGCAGCTTCGACCGGCACGCGTCGCCCGCGTCCTTGTGGTCCGCGCTCCACTTCTCCGCGCCGGCAATGGTGTTCGGCTGCGTGTCGACGTCCGCGCCGTGGTCCTTCATGCACGTGCGCCACGGCTCGATCAGGCGGTTGGACTCCTCCGCCGTCTCGTCGACGCGGTGGCGGGGGCGGCCGCCGTCCGCGTCCGTGGAAGGCGCGGCGGAAGCAGAAGACGACGCGGGCGTCGAGAGCGAAGCCACCTGCGGCGGTGCCGGGGGCGGGGACGAACACGCGGCCAAGCCCAGGAGCAGAGCGGGAACAGCCAGGAGACGAAGAGCCATACCGGAAGCATGACCGGCGCTTTTCAGGAACTCGTCAGCACGCCGTGAGCGACTCATGCCAGCGCCTGCGTCGGCGGCATCCGCGCGGCGCGCAGCGACGGGTGCAGCCCCGCCAGCACCCCCACCACCAGTGCCCCGAACACCCCGCCCGCCACCGCGGGAAGGGGGATCACCGGCGGCCACCCCTGGTAGGTCGTGTAGCCGAGGGTGACCAGGACGCCCAGCACCGTCCCCGCGCACCCGCCGAGCCCCGACAGCGCCACGGCTTCGGTGAGGAACTGGTCGCGGATGTGCCCGCGCGTCGCACCCAGCGCGCGCCGCAGGCCGATCTCGCGACGGCGTTCCAGCACCGACACGAACATCGTGTTGGCGACGCCCACCCCGCCGACCAGCAGTGCCACGCCCGCCAAACCCAGGAACAGCGCGGAGAACGCCGTCTGCGTCGCCTGCTTCGCCGCCAGCGCGTCCGACGGCCGCGACACCTGCACCAAACCTGGTAACGAGGGGTTCAGCGTCGCCGGCAGCACCGCGCGGACGTCGGCGATCGCGTCCTCGCGCGCCTTCACGTACACGACCGTCGGGTGCCCGTCGAAGCCCAGGAACCGTTTCGCCGAGCCCCATCCGACGAGCACCGCGCGTTCCACGTCCGGAGCGAGGGGCATCGGCGCGAGCACTCCGGTGACCGTGTACCAGGTCGTCCCGATCAGCACGACCGGCGGCGGCTGTCCCGGCACCACGCGCGGGATGCCGAGCCGGGACGCGGCAACGTAGCCCAGCGCTACGACGGGCAGATCCGAAGCGTCGAACCGTCCCGATTGGACAGTGCCGTTCAGAGCCGGCAGAAGATCGGGTGACGCGGCGAGCACCGAAAGTCCCGAGCCGTCCTGGGGGTCGACGCGGTCGGACCGCCGGACGACGGCGTGCGTGTTCGCGACGGCCGCCGCCGTGGTCACCGGCCCGATCCGCCGCACGCTCCCCACCGCCGACTCCGGCAGCACCACCGGCGGCGTCTGGTTCGGCTGCGGTTCGGCGCGCAGCATGTTCGTCCCGAGCGCGGTCAGCCGGTCGAGCAGTGCCGCCTGGCTCGACGCCGGGATGCCGGTGACCAGGATCAGCGTCGCGATGCCGAGCGAGATCCCCAGCGCGGACAGCGCCGCCCGCAGCGGCCGCGTCCGGATGCCCAGCAGGCCCACGCCGAGCACGTCGGCGGGCGTCACGCCGTGTCTCCCACGATCCGGCCGTCCCGGAACTCGACGCGCCGGGGCAGCCCGGCCGCGATGTCCCGGTCGTGCGTGATGACGGCGATCGTCGTGCCCTCGGCGTGCAGCCCGGTCAGCAGCTCCAGCACGGCCTGCCCGTTCGCGGTGTCCAGCGCGCCGGTCGGCTCGTCGGCCAGCACCAGCGCCGGGTCGTTGACGACGGCGCGCGCGATCGCGACGCGCTGGCGTTCCCCGCCGGACAGCTCGTGCGGCCGATGGGAGACGCGGTGACCGAGCCCGACCCGGCCCAGCGCGTCGAGTGCCAGCGGACGACGTCGGCGGCGCGGCACCCCGGCGTACAGCAGCCCGGTGGCCACGTTGTCCACCGCGGACAGTCCGTCGGTGAGGTGGAACTGCTGGAACACGAACCCCAGCCGGCGCCCGCGCAACGCGGACAGCTGCCGGTCGGACAACGACGTGACGTCGTCGCCGCCGACCTCCACCGTGCCCGACGTCGCGCGGTCGAGCGTCCCGGCGATGTGCAGCAACGTCGATTTCCCCGAGCCCGACGGCCCGACGATCGCCAGCAGTTCGCCGTCGGACACAGTCAGCGTGACGTCGTCGAGCGCGACGACGTCACCGGGATAGCGCTTGCTCACCCCGCGCAGCGCCAGCACCGGCGTCACGACGTCGTCACCACTTTCAGGCCTTCGGTGATCCCCGCGCCGCTGATCTCGACGAGGTCGCGTGCGAACATCCCGGTCTTGACGGCTTTCAGCGTCCCGTCCGGCAATTGCACGGCGTACCCGCCTTCGCGCAGCGCCAGCAGCGCGCCGACCGGTACCGCGAGGACCCCGGCGTGCGTCCCGGTGGCGATCCGCACCTCGACCGACGCCGAGTCGAGGTCGGCGACGGACTTCGGGTCGTCGGGCGTGACCGTGACATTTACCTTGGGCGGCCCCTGTGCCCCGCCTTCCGGCGTTCCCGTCACGTCCGTGCTCACCGACGTCACCTTGGCCGGGACTTCCTGGCCGTCCGGCCGGGCCACGGTCACCGGCGCGCCGGTCTTGATCGCCGCGACGTCCGAAGCGGACACCGGCGCGACGACCACCTTGGTCGTGGCGCTGACCGTCAGCAGCGGCTCGGCGACCGGGTCGCCGGGCTGCGCGGTCACCGAGTTGACCCGCACCGGGCCGGGCAGGACGAGCACCTGGCCGACGTCGAGCGTGCCCGTCTCCTCGAGCCCGGCTTTCTTTTGCCACTTTTTCAGGACTTCGGCGAACGTGAACGTCTTGGGGTGTCCCACTTTGTAGCCCAGCGCGGCCAGGTTCGCGGCGACGACGGCGACGTCCGGACCGGTGAGATCCGGGTTGTCGAGCTTGCGGAACAGCGGGGTGTCGCCGAAGAACACCGGGACGCCCCGGCCGTCCACTGAGTACAGTGCCTTGCCGCGCTGGGCGACGTCGCCGACGGCGGGCAGCTTCGTCACGGTCCCGGATCCGGTGCCCTTCACCGGCGCCGGTGTGCCGAACCCCAGGGTGCCGGTGAACGACTGCGTGTTCGCCAGGTCGGTCTTCCGGACGGCGACGGTGGCCACGGCGGGCGGCGCCGCGGCCGGGGCGGCGGTCCCGCGCCCGTGGTCGACGACGAAGTACGTCGTGGCGCCCAGCACGGCGATCACGGCGACAGCCGCCCACAGGCCACCCGATCGGGTTTTCATGGCGTCACGCTCGCAGCGGAATGTCAGGGACCGGTCAGGAAACCGTGGTCTTCCGGTAGCCGCGCTTATGCTCGGCTCATGTGCGCCCACATCGTGCTGGCCGAAGACGACGCCAAACAGGCGGAGCTCGTCCGGCGCTACCTCGAGCGGGAGCGCCACACCGTGGTCGTCGTCGGAGACGGCGCCGTCGCGCTGGACCTCGTCCGCCGGCACCCGCCCGACCTGCTCGTACTCGACGTCATGCTGCCCGGGGTGGACGGCCTGGAGATCTGCCGGACGCTGCGTGCGGAGTCGGACCTGCCGGTGCTCATGCTCACCGCGCGGTCCACAGAGGACGATCTGCTCGCCGGGCTCGACCTCGGCGCCGACGACTACGTCACCAAGCCGTTCAGCCCGCGCGAGCTGATGGCCCGGATCCGGACGCTGCTGCGGCGGGCCGCGCCGGCCCGGCCCGGGAACGGCGTCGCGCGCGTCGGCTCGCTGAGCGTCGACCCGATGCGCCACGAGGTGACTGTCGACGGCCGGCCGATCGACTGCACACCGGGGGAGTTCCGGCTGCTGGAGCTGATGGCGGCCCAGCCCGACCGCGTCTTCACACGGGGCCAGCTGCTGGAACACCTGCACGGCTTCGACCGGTTCATCACCCAGCGCGCGATCGACGTCCACGTGATGAACCTGCGCAAGAAGATCGAGGCGCAGCCGCGGCGCCCGGCGCGGCTGCTCACCGTCTACGGCGTCGGCTACAAGCTGACCGCGGGCGCCGATGCGCCGTAGCCTCCTCCTGCGGTTGTTCGTGTTGTCGGCGCTGGTCGCGGTGGCGTCGATCGCCGCGACCGCGTGGCTCGCCGCGCGCACGACGTCCGGCGCGATTCAGCAGGAGCAGGGCCAGGCCCTGGCCGACGACGGGAACATCTACCGCGGGCTGCTGAAGTACGCCGCCACGCACCCGAACTGGCACGACGTCGGCGACCAGCTGCGTGGCACCGCCGCGACTACCGGCCGCCGCATCGCCTTGACGCTGACCGACGGCACGCCGATCGCGGATTCGGCCACCGACGGCCGGCCGTTGCCGCTGCGGCCCTCGATCGTCGTCGACCCGCTGTCGGTCGACTCCGGGCTCGGCCAGGACACCACCGCCGACCGGATCGACCCGGACGCGGTCGGCCCGTACGCGCTGCCCGAGGCCGACCGCGCGAACCTCGCCGCCGTCGCCCAGCGCGTGCTGCGGTGCGTGCAGGGCCGCTCGGGCCTCGGCTCGATCGAGACGTCGCCGGGCGGGCACCCGCGGATCGAGGGCGCCGACCCGTTCGTGCTCTCCTCCTGCAACGGCACCGCGCTCAGCCGGCCGGCGAAGACCGAGCAGACGGCGCTGGACCAGCTGTCCACACTGGTCAACGCCTGCCTCAACCGCGGACCGGAGTCGAAGCCGCTGGCCCAGGTGCAGGTCCTGCTCGACTTCACCTGGGTGCACAAGGGCGTCGCGGCCGAGGAATCCGAGCAGGCCGTGCGGTCGTGCCTGAACGCGGCGCGCCGAGAGCAGCTGACGCCGTTCGTCGCGCCCGCCGCGTCGCTCTACCTCACCGCGCCGTCGGGCGAGCCGCCCGCGGGCTTCACGCTGTCGCCGGAGAACCAGGTCCGGCTCTTCCAGGTCGCCGGCGGGATCCTGCTGCTGACGCTGCTGGTCACGGCGTTCGCCGGGCTCCGGCTGATCCGCCCGCTGCGGGCGCTCACCGGCGCGGCGCAGCGGATGGAGGCCGGCGAGAGCGGCGCGCAGGTCAAGGTGCGCGGCCGCGACGAGATCGCCCGGCTCGGCACTGCGTTCAACGCCATGTCCGCCAGCCGCGAGCGGCTCGAGGAGACCCGGAAGGCGATGGTCAGCGACATCGCGCACGAGCTACGCACGCCACTGAGCAACATCCGCGGCTGGCTGGAAGCGACCCAGGACGGCATCAGCCGGCTCGACGACGAACTGGTCGACTCCCTGCTCGAAGAGGCCGTCCACCTGCAACACATCGTCGACGACCTGCAGGACCTCGCGCTCGCCGACGCCGGCGCGCTGCGGCTGCACCCGGAACCGGTCGACGCGGCGGCGCTGCTGGCCCAGGTCGTGGCGGCTTTCCGGCCCGCGGACCTGTTGCTCACGGTGTCGGCCGGGCCACTCTCGTTGACCGCTGATCCGGTGCGGCTGCGGCAGGCCGTGGGCAACCTGGTGTCGAACGCCGTCCGGCACACCCCGGCCGGCGGGTCGGTGGAGGTCCGCGGGCGCCGGGACGGCGACGACGTCGTCATCGAGGTCGCCGACACCGGCGCCGGGATCGCGCCCGAGGACCTGCCGCACGTGTTCGACCGGTTCTGGCGGGCCGACAAGGCGCGCACCCGGGGGACCGGCGGCAGCGGCCTCGGGCTGGCGATCGTGCGGAAGCTCGCGGAAGCCCACGGCGGGACCGCGACGGCGGTTTCCGTACCCGGTCAGGGTTCGACGTTCACGCTGCGGCTGCCGAGCGGTGCCAGTGGTCGTGAGTGAGAAACAGGGTTAGAACACTGTTTGTAACTAGTCAGGTCCCCGGTCGTGTGGTGGTTGTCGTG
Source organism: Amycolatopsis ponsaeliensis (assembly GCF_030182635.1). Taxonomy (NCBI): domain Bacteria; kingdom Bacillati; phylum Actinomycetota; class Actinomycetes; order Pseudonocardiales; family Pseudonocardiaceae; genus Amycolatopsis; species Amycolatopsis ponsaeliensis. Next base: position 37 of record NZ_JAPZLD010000066.1, on the reverse strand, counting down.
GTGCGATGATCATCGTGTGACCGGGGATGGGCGTCCG